>JBKQQE010000480.1:0-2911 GCA_052326245.1 Xanthobacteraceae bacterium
CCGGCTCGCCGGTGGCGTTGACGCGGGCCGCCGCGCGCGCGTCGTGCAGCTCCATGAGCGCCACCAGGCCATGCACCTCCGGTTCGGCCGGCGCCAGCGCGGCGAGCATGCGGCCGAGCCGCAGCGCCTCCTCGCACAGCTGCGGCCGCATCCAGTCGTCGCCCGAGGTTGCGGCATAGCCTTCGTTGAAGATCAGGTAGATCACTTCGAGCGCGGAGGCGAGCCGCCGCGCGATCTCGTCGCCGCGCGGGGTCTCGTAGTCGAGGCCCGACTCCGACAGCGTGCGCTTGGCGCGGACGATGCGCTGCGCGATCGCGGCCTCCGAGGTCAGGTAGGCGCGCGCGATCTCGGCGGTGGTCAGCCCGCCGATCATCCGCAGCGTCAGCGCCGCGCGCGCCTCCGGCGACAGCAGCGGGTGGCAGGCGGTGAAGATCAGCCGCAGCATGTCTTCGCCGAAATCGTCGTCCAGCGCGGAATCGGGATCGGGCATCTCGCCTTGCTCCGTTTCCAGCTCCCGCGCCAGCGCCGCGTGCTTGCGCGCCAGCATGCGGTCGCGGCGCAGATGGTCGATGGCGCGGCGCTTGGCGGTGGCCATGAGCCAGGCGCCGGGATTGTCCGGTACCCCGGACCGCGGCCCGTGTTCCAGCGCGCTGACCAGCGCATCCTGCGCCAGCTCCTCGGCGAGGGGCACGTCGCGCGTCATCCGCGCCAGCCCGGCAACCAGCCGGGCCTGCTCGATTCGCCAGACGGCGAGGATGGCGCGATGGGTCTCGGCGACCGTCATGGTCGCCGATTATGGCGCCGGCGGACGCAAGGACAAGCTGGCGCGGATGCTTTAGTGCGGCGGCGCTTCCATGAACGGGCGCATTTCGCACTCGCCCTCCCAGCCCTCGCCGTGGTCGCGGTGCAGGTTCATGAATTCGACGGCACTGGCGAGCGCCTGTTCCCGGGTCGGGAAATCGAAGATGGCATAGCCGCCGACCACCTCCTTGGCCTCCGCGAACGGTCCGTCGATGACGTGGACCTTGCCGCCGGAGAGCTTGACGACGGCGCCGTCCGCCATCGGGGTCAGGGCGCCGCCGAGGTCGACCACGTGGCTGGCCTGGCGGTGGCGTTCGGCGAGGTTGCCGATTTCCTCCATCAATCGGGCGGGGGGAAAGGTCGTGCTTTTCGATCGGACGAAATACATCACGCGCATGAAAGGCTCCTTGCTGGTTCGGTTTCGCGGACTGGCGCCGCGTCATGGGAAACGACGAACGACGGCGGGTTCGATCGACACGCCGGGCGAAAACCGTTCAGGCGCCGAGGCTGTCGAAGCCTTCGGCCGCCTGGCGGACGTCGTCGGGAAAGTCCGCCATCTCGTGGATCTGGCGCACCTCGATCACCTCGTTGTCGGAACCGGGGCAGCGCCGGGCCCACTCGATCGCTTCCTCGCGCGATGCGGCCTGGATGATCCAGTAGCCGCCGATCACTTCCTTGGCCTCCGCGAACGGTCCGTCGGTGACCGTCGGCTTGCCGCCGGAAAACGAAACCCGGGCGCCGGAGGAGGGCGGGTGCAGGCCGTCCAGCGCCAGCAGTACGCCGGCTTGTTGCAGTTCCCTGTTGTATTTCATCATGTTCGCGACCGCCTCGGCGCTGGGAGCGGTTCCCGGGGCGGCGGTTTCGTATCCTTTGGGGATCATCAACATCATGATGCGCATGCAAATCCTCTTTGGGCTTCGGGCCGGACACCAGCGTCCTGTCGATAACGACGAACGAGCGGCCGCGCATTCGACAGCGTCCCGCGCCCGCAAGGCAAGAATTTTTTGCCTCACGTCGGCTTCAGCGCCTTCAAACTCGCGTGCCCGTTCTTGCCGATGATGATGTGGTCGTGCACGGCGATGCCGAGCGGGGTGGCGATGGCGATGATGGCCTTCGTCATCTGCACGTCGGCGGCCGACGGCGTCGGGTCGCCAAATTTTAACGGACCGCGCCCCTCAAATTGGAACTATCCATGCTTGCCACACCACGACGCGCGAGCGTGAATGCGCGCCAGACGACTAGCGCCGCGTATTCCACCGGCCAACGCGCGTCGATCCCGCCGGTGATCGTCTCGAGCCCAGGATCAACTTTATCGCTCCGTCTTGATAGCCTCACGCGCCAGTTTATGCGCGGCGTCCAGCACCGATTTTGAAAGCGCGTCGTCGGAAAGCGCGCGGGAGATGATGACCGAGCCGGCAAGCAGAGACAGCAGGGCCATCGCTCTCTCGCTGCCGGCTTCGTCGTGCATCAGCTCCTTGACCTCCTCGACATATCGTTTGAATCTCCTGGTGTAGACGCCACGCGCCTCCTTGTTGCTGCGTTGAATATCCGCAGAAAGCGAAGCCAAAACACATCCCTGTCCGGGATTGTCTCTGTGCAGCGTGCTTAGATAGGCGTCGACAAAGCCGGGGAGGAGGCTTCCTCTGGAGTCCGGCTTGAGCTCCTCGAACAAATCAACTCGCGCATCATCGAAGGCGCGGTCCAGTGCGGCGGTTACGAGATCGTCGCGAGAAGCAAAGTGCCGATAGAAGCCGCCGTGGGTCAACCCGGCCGCCTTCATGAGTTCGGGCACGCTCAGACCGTCCAGTCCTTTTCGCCGGAAGACTTTCGCCGCAATCGCGAGCAGCCTTTGATAAGTCTTCTGCTTTTGCTCCTGCGACGTACCCATGCGGTTTCCCTCGAAAGTGGCTTGACAATCTAGATGATATCAATCATCCTTATTCAAGATGATGAATATCATCTACGTGCGAAGGTCCGAAATGGCAATGGACCGTCGAAGCAAGGCAGCAAAGCCGATGTCGGACCGAACCGTGACACGAAAGGAAATCCGATGCCTATGATTCACTTCCACTATCCTGAGGGCATGCTGAGCAAGGCCCGGAAGAAGGTG
>JBKQQE010000481.1:0-2990 GCA_052326245.1 Xanthobacteraceae bacterium
GAGCTGAAGGCCGGCGACATCATCTATTCCGGCACGCCGGAAAATGTCGGGCCGGTGGTGAAGGGCGACGTCCTGCTGTGCAAGCTCGAGGGCTTGCCCGACATGTCGATCAGGATCGTCTAGCGCTTGCCGGTCGGCGCGGCGATCCGGTGGAAACAGGTCCCGGATCAAGGCGTACCGGCCGACGCCCATCGCATGTCGGGCCCGTGGCGCCGACAAGATCCGCTCGATCTTGAACGCGCGGCCGAATTGGTGTAGCTGTTCCCGCAGAAATGACGACCATCCAGGAAATGCAGCCGGCGAAGTTCATCGGCTGAAGGCAATTTCCTCGCGTGCGGCGGGAGATGACCATGTCATCCGCGCATTGCTCGTCGTTCCACGTCAATGTTCTGGCTCTCGCCTGCACCGCGGCGATAACGGTCGCCTTCGCGCCCACGCCTGTTGCCGCTCAAGACATGCCCGACACGATGCGCGGCGATCGCGGGCGCGAAGGCGGCGTCCGCGGCGGGCCGGGAATCGGTCTCGGCATCGGCCTCGGTATTGGCGTCATGGAGGAATTGACCCACCGCCAGGACACGGAAACCCGGCCGACGAAGGACACCAAAGCCGCGCGCCGGGCCGAGGAGAAGAACGCCAGACGCGCCGCCCGGAAACAGGACAAGCCGGAGCCGAAGACCACCGACAAGCCCCCGGGGCAGAAGACCACGGACAAGCCGCCGGAACCGAAGACCGTCGATAGTCCGCCGCAGCCGAATACCACGGACAAGCCTGCGGTGCCGAAGACCACCGACACTCCCCCGGTTGCTCCGCCGACAGCCGCCAACCCGCAACCGGTCTCGCCGCCCCTTCAACCGACGGTGCAAAACGAGGACTGTCCCCAGCGCGGCAAGGGATGCGTGGCGCTGATCATCGACTTCCTGACGGACAGCAGTATTCAACCAGACCTCAAACCTCTCAGTGATCACCTCAAGCAGAACAACGGTTGCGCGGTCGACTACGTCACGCCTCAGATCAAGCCGCTGCCCGAAGGCACCTACACCTACGAGCCCCAGGGCCAGCCCGACGTCTTCGTCAGGGTCCACCACCCGCCCGATCCGAAAGAGGTCGACGCCGTCAGGGATTCCAACAAGCAGCAATGGGACAACGTCTTCAGTGCGATCGACAAGCATCGTGAACGACTGAAAGCAGGGACGGAACTCGCCATCGAGGTCCTGCTCGGCCATGGAACGAGCACGGAGAGCGCGGCCAGATGCGGACAAGTTGGTCCCGGCGAGGGCAGATCGCTCAGCCGGGAAAGCTTTCACACGGGAAACTACGACGCCGCCAACAAGAACACCTGCGGATGGTTCGTCGCCGATCTTTCATGCAGTTCGGGCCTTACGCCCTTCATCGTGGACCAGCTGAACAACGAGGGTCTGGCGACGGTGATCGACAACGACGTGGACCCGAAGGGCACCGTCACGCCCACGCCCCGGAAGCACGGGTGCATTCCGCAGGGCCCGCAGGTCCCCGATACGGTCTGCCCAAACCACGCCGCCTACGACTTCGATGTCGCGGTCGGTGTCGCGAACGCCGATTCGGGCGCTTGTGGTTTCTTTACGCCGGCGCGCAGGGACGCCATCGCAGATGCGCTGCCCAATATCGGCGGCACGATCACGTTCACGCCGCCCACAGATTTTCTTGACCGTCGCGCCAGCGACTACAGCATCTCGGGGCTGGAGCATTGGGTGATCGGCGGAGAGGAGCATTTCGGCAGCCACTACGCGGACAAGGGCTACAAGCACTGCGGAACGCCGCTGCGTTTTGGCTACAACAAGAAACTCAAGTCAGAGGCGGAAAAGGATTTCGAGGCCCGCGAGGAGCGGAAGCGCTACGAAGAGCTGCATCGCGCCCCCGGCCCGGCCGAGCCGGATCACGGGGGATCGACGCGTGGCACCACCAGGTAGGCACGCGTAGACCGGGCGGTTGACCGCAAGCCCGCGGTCGAGTCGCGGCTAGTCGCCGATCCGGGCGAAAATCTCCTCGACCGGCGCCGGCGGCGTCACCTTGAAGGTCTCGTCGAGAACCTGGCGCAGCTCCTCGGCGCTTGCGAGCGAACGTTCGGCGGCGATCTCGCCGTCGCGGGCCTCGATCACAAACCGGCGATTGGCCAGCTTGTAGCGCTGCTCGCCGCCGACGCGCTCCATGATCAGGGTGCGAGGAAACGGCGCGAGCGGACTGGTCGACGTGAACCAGTTGCCGAGCTCGTAGTCGGACGGCAGTTGCGGCTCCAGGTTGAAGACGTACATGGTGCGCCAGTCGTTCGGCTGCCTGGCGCCGAGCGAGAACAGGCCATCGGCTTCGCTGAGCCGGTAGGTGCCCATCGCCGTGCGCTGCTCGACGTCGGTCCGGAACTGCAGCGGAGAATCCAGTACACGGGCGCCAAAGCCGACATCGGCCAGGTATGCCCCGTCGTCCAGGTCGACCTTGAGCAGCATGTGCGTTCTGGGGCCCAGCGGGCTGCCGGGCGGCGACATCCAGCGCACGCGGCCGCCGAGACCGGTGACCTTGAATCCGATGGTCTCCAGCGCGGCCTTGAGCAGCGCATTCTGCTCGAAGCAGTATCCGCCGCGCCGGCTGTCGACCAGCTTGTCCTGCACCGATGCGAGATCGAGCCTGACCGGGCGGCCGAGCAGCGGATCGAAGGCTTCGAACGGGATTGCATCGACGTGGGCGGCATGGATGGCCGCCAGCGTCGGCAGATCCGGCCCGACCGGTCCAGCAAGACCGATGCGCGCCAGATAGCGATCAAGTCGGAATTCCTGCTGCATGACCTAGTACCCAGTTTCCGAAGTTCGTGAGTAGCTTGCCGCACGTTCCCGACACGAACTTCGGAAACAAAAGGGTACTAGACTCATAAATTTGCTAGTGCCCTTGCTTTTCGAAGTTCGTGAAGGAGGTTGCCGCGATGTATCACGAACTTCAAAAAGTCGGCACTAGTACCCACTATC
>JBKQQE010000482.1:0-12428 GCA_052326245.1 Xanthobacteraceae bacterium
CATAGATTTCTAGTGTCCTTTCGAATCCGAAGTTCGCCGCCGAAGGTCCAGCAAAGTATTGCGAACTTCGGATTCGGGACACTAGCCACTTTAACATAGCTAGTGGTCCTTTGATTCCAACATTTGCAAAGCGCCTGCTGAGATGGGATGCAAATGTTGGAATCGGACCACTAGGAAAAGTCCGGCGGACGCCGTTCCGCGAAGGCCGCGAAAGCCTCGCGCGCCTCGGCGGATTTCAGCCGCTCCTGAAAGATCGTACCCTCGCGGTCCATCTGGGCGCGGATGGCGTCGACGTTGCGCATCAGCGCCTTGGTGTGGGCCAACGCGCCCGCCGGCCGTTTCGCCAGCGCCTCGGCGGCCCGGCGCGCGGTGGCGCGCAGATCGGCCGCCGGCACCACCGCGTTGGCCAGCCCGATGGCGACCGCGGTGGCGGCGTCGATGGCTTCGCCGAGCGCGAACATGGCGAAGGCCCGGGCGTGGCCGATGCGCCCGGGCAGCAGCAGGCCGGAGGCCGCTTCCGGCACCAGCGCGAGATTGACGAACGGCGTGGTCAGCCGCGCGGTATCGGCGACATAGACCAGGTCGCAGTGCGGCAGCATCGTCGTCCCGACCCCGACGGCATTGCCCTGCACGGCGGCGACCAGCGGCCGCGTCGCCCTGGCAAGCCCGTCGAGGAAGCGCAGCACGTGTCTTTCGCCGGTGTGCAATCCCTGCGACTGGGCGGCGAAATCGGCAAGGTCGTTGCCCGCCGTGAAGCTATCGCCGTCGCCCTGCAGCAGCACCACGCGCACCGCCGGATCGGTCTCGGCCCGCGCCAGCGCGTCGGCGAGGACGCCGTACATGGCATTGGTGAGGGCGTTCTTCTTGTCGGCGCGTGAAAGCGTCACGGTCAGAATGCCGGCTTCCAGGGCCGTGGTCACATGGTCGGTCATGGCGGGGTTCCTTGGTGGGCGGTTTCCGCCGCGGTCTCGGCGTCGGCCGGCGCGACCGGAATCACGTCGACGCCGACCTCGAGTTCCTGCGCGCCGGAGCCGAGGAAGACGCCGTAGATCGGCGACACGTCGGTGAAGTCGCGTCCGACCGCAAGCACGATGTGGTCGTTGCCGACATCGATCGCATTGGTGGGATCGATGCCGAACCACCCGATCTCGCGGCCACACCAGACCGAAACCCAGGCGTGGGAGGCGTCGGCCCCTTCGAGGCGCGCCGCGCCGGGCGCCGGTATGGTCCGGATATAGCCGCTCACATAGGCGGCCGGAAGCCCGAGGCCGCGCAAACCCGAAATCATGATATGCGCGAAATCCTGGCAGACGCCGCGCCGCTGCGCGAAGGCCTGTTCCAGCGGCGTCGACACCTGCGTCGAGTTCGGATGATAGGCAAAATCGCGCCGAATCCGCCGGGCCAGATCGCGCGCCGCTTCGATGATCGGGCGCCCCTTCGCGAAGCTCTCGCCGGCGTAGCGCGTGACGTCGTCCGCCAGCGTGACGCGCGGGCTCGGAAACAGGTAGTGAACCGGCGAGGACGCGTCCAGCACCGTCTCCGCGATGGCCTTGGCCGCGACCAGCTGCCAGTCCGGGCTGGCATTGGCGAGCAATCCCGCCGGACGCATCACCTCGACGCGGGCGATCGCCGTGACCTCGAGATCGAGCAGCGGCGTGTCGATCAGCGCGATGGTCACGTCGTTGCCGAAGAAGTCGCGCTGCCGGAGCAGGCGCCGGGGACCCGGTTGAATGATCAGGGAGTGGCTCAGCCGATGCTGGCCGAAACGATCGGCCGGCGTCAGGCGCAGCGCAAGCTTCGCGGTCGACACCCGTGCCTCATACAGATACCTGGTGACGTGGAGGATGTCGTAAATCACGCCAGCCCGCTCATGCCCTTGGCCTTCATCGCTTCCGGCCGCTGCAGGAAATAGCGCGCCGCGATCGAGTCCGCGAACCGCATCAGCGTCTGTTCGAAGGCCAGAACCGTGGTCGGTTCGATCTCCTGCGCCGAGGTGCTGGCGATCTCACCGGCGAGATGATCGATGAAGCGCTTGGGCTCCTCGGGAATGCCGTCGTCGTTCAAGGTCGGAAGCGTCGCCATGTGCTCGCACAGCTGCCCGATCTGGAAGCTCACCGAGCGCGGATTGAACGGATCGAGCAGCGCCATGTCGCGCACCGGCGCCAGCGCGACGCCGATCAGGTAGCGCGAGCGGTAGGTGATCTGGGAATCGATCAGGTCCAGCAGCACGTCGAGGTCCGCCGCGCTGGCCTGGTCGCCGGCGAAATTGCGAACGAAACGGCAGGTGTTGATGGCGCGTTCGAGGCGGCGTCCGATGTCGAGGAAGCGCCAGCCGGCGACGCGGTTGATGTTTTCCTGCGCCAGCCCGGAGATCGCCGCGAGCGTCGACAGCGCATGATCGGCGGCCTCAAAAGCCTCGGCCTCGCTCTGCAGGTTGTCCGGCTTCAGCTGCAGCTGGTTTTCCAGCGATCCGAGCAGCTTCCAGCTGTCGACCGACAGTCGCTCGCGGATCACCGACGCCGCGCCGTACGCCATCCGGACGCTGGACAGCACCGACCCGTACTGGCTTTCGGAGGCCAGCGCCGTCGCGATCTTGGCCGGAATCGGATCCTCGCTGTGGTCGGCCGGGACCGCGCCCCAGGCCACCAGAAGTCCGGCAAGCCGCGCGATCGGGTCCGCCCCCTCGCCCGCGGCAAGGTCGAGCTCGACGCTGCGCGTGCTCAGGCAGCGCACGATCCGCAGCATGGCTTCCGCCCGCTCCAGGTAGCGTCCGAACCAGAACAGGTTGTCCGCCGCGCGGCTCGGCAGGTTGCCGAGGATGCGCCGGATCTGGACGTTCTCCCGCGACGGCAGCAGCGTCTCCTGCGCGACCGGATTGTCCGACAGCACCCAGACGTCGGCCGACTGCACGCCGTCGCCCATGCTGACGGCGCGGGCGTCGGCCTTGTCGGAAATCAGGCAATAGCCGCAGGGCATGACGTGCCAGCCGTCCTGGGTCGCGGCGGCAAAAACGCGCAGCACGAACGGGCGCGGCATCAGGCGATCGTCCTCGAACACCGGCGCCGTCGACAGCCGCACTACCTCCTGCCCGACATAGTCGATGCCGCGCGCGCTGATGGCACTGCGAACCCGCTTCAACGTCGCCGGATCGAGCTCCGATCCGACCAGGTTCTGGCCGCCGGGAAATCCCGGCACGCGGTCGCTGAACGCGCCGGCGACCGACATGGTGTCGAGGTTTTCGAGCACCTTGTCGCGCGCCTGCGCCTGCCCGCACCACCAGGTCGCGATGTTGGGCATCACCAGGTCTTCGCCGGTCAGGTAGCGCGCGATGCGCGGAATGAAGCTGAGCAGCGCTCGGGATTCGATGAAGCCCGCGCCGGGCATGTTGGCGACGATCACCGAGCCGTTGCGGATCGCGGAGATCAGCTGCGGAACGCCGAGGCGCGATTCGCCGTTCAGCTCCAGCGGGTCGATGAAGTCGGCGTCGACCCTTCGCCACAGCACGTCCGCCCGCTTCAGTCCGGCGATGGTGCGGACATGGACCTTGCCGTCATGGACCACCAGGTCGTCGCCCTCGACCAGCAGCAGGCCGAGATAGCGCGCCAGGTAGGATTGCTCGGAATAGCTCTGGCTGTAGGGACCCGGCGTCATCAGGCAGATGCGCGGCTGCGAACGGTCCGCCTTCGCGGCAAGCCCGCTGCGAAAGGCGCGGAAGAACGGCGCCAGCCGCTCCACGTTCATCGACGCGTAGGCCGACTGGTGCGCCCGCGACAGCGCGAGACGGTTTTCGAGCGCGTAGCCCGCCCCCGACGGCGCCTGCGCGCGGTCGTTGAGAACCCACCAGCGACCGTCCGGCCCGCGGCCGATGTCGGCCGCGTAGAGGTGAAGCCATTTGCCGCCGGGCGGCTCGACGCCGACCAGCGGACGGAGGAATTCCTTGCTGCCCGCCACCACGGCCGCCGGCAGCACGCCGTCGCTAATCAGCCTGGCGGGCCCGTAGACATCGGCCAACAGGGCCTCGAACATCGAGGCGCGCTGGATGATGCCGGCGGAAATTTCCTGCCATTCGCTGTCGCCGATCAGCAGCGGCAGCACGCTGACCGGCCAGGTCCGCTCCTTGGCCTCGTCGCCGACGCGGTAAGAGACGCCGAGATCGCGGATATGACGCCGCGCCACCGCCAGCGCATGGTCCATATCCTCCGGGCTCAGCAGTTCCAGAAGCTCGTCCCAGCACGGCTTCGGCTTGCCGTCGGCGCCAATGAACTCGTCCGGAATCCCCGGCAGCGGCTTGTAGCCGGCATAACAGGCCTCCCATCCGCTGTCCTTCGACGCGGACTGAATCTTGCTCTCGGCGGCAGGATTCATCGAGGCCCCATGCGTGCGGCGCCGCAACCACGTTACCGGCTGACGGGGCGCCTGAGATCGAGCGTCAGCGGAAAGTCTCCGGTCATCTCCAGCGGCGGAGAATCGACAGGGCCGCCAGTATGGCCATGATCCTGGAATCGCGCCAGTCGGCGGGCCTGGGCCTCATAGGAATTGACCGGGAATGTATCGTAGTGGCGGCCGCCCGCATGCGCCACATGATACACGCAGCCCCCCAGCGAGCGGCCATTCCAGCTGTCGATCAGGTCGAAGGTCAGCGGAGCCTGCACCGGAATCGCCGGATGCAGGCCCGCGGCCGGCTGCCAGGCCTTGAACCGCACCCCCGCCACCGCCTCGCCGAACACGCCGGTCTCCGCGAGCGGAACCCGGCGGCCGTTGCAGGTGACGATATGGCGGCCGGGGACGAGGCCCTCGGCCTTGACCTGCAGGCGCTCGACCGAGGAGTCCACGAAGCGGACGGTGCCCCCTGCCGATTCCTGTTCGCCCAGCACGTGCCATGGCTCCAGCGCCTGCCGCAATTCCAGGCGGGTGCCGGAATAGCTAACCGCTCCGTAGAACGGAAACCGGAACTCGCGCTGCGCCTCGAACCATTCCGGCTCGAATGCATATCCGGCGCGGCCGAGATCGGCGAGCACGTCGAGAAAGTCGGACCAGACGAAATGCGGCAGCATGAAGCGGTCGTGCAGCGCGGTGCCCCAGCGCACCAGCGGCCCCTGCTGCGGCGCGCGCCAGAACCAGGCGACCAGCGCGCGCAGCAGCAACTGCTGGGCGAGGCTCATGCGGGCGTCCGGCGGCATCTCGAACGAGCGGAATTCGATCAGACCTAGGCGCCCGGTCGGACCTTCGGGCGAATACAGCTTGTCGATGCAGATTTCGGCGCGGTGGGTGTTGCCGGTGACGTCGGTCAAGAGATTGCGGAACAGGCGATCGACCAGCCAGGCGGGGATATGGCCGCTGCCCGCGTCCGGGACCTGCGCCATCGCGATTTCCAGCTCGTACAGGCTGTCCTGGCTGGCCTCGTCGAGGCGCGGCGCCTGGCTGGTGGGCCCGACGAACAGCCCGGAGAACAGGTACGACAGCGACGGATGTCGCTGCCAATAGACCAGCAGGCTGCGCAGCAGGTCGGGGCGGCGCAGGAACGGCGAATCCGCCGGCGCGGCGCCGCCCAGCACCACGTGATTGCCGCCGCCGGTGCCGACATGGCGTCCGTCGATCATGAACTTGTCGGTGCCGAGACGGCATTGCCGCGCGTCGTCGTAAAGCCCGGTGGTGATCTCCACGGCCTGGCGCCAGGTGGCGGCGGGTTGAACGTTCACCTCGATAACGCCGGGATCGGGCGTGACCTTGATGACGTCGAGGCGCGGGTCGACCGGCGGCGGATAACCCTCGATGTGGACCGGCGTGCCGTTTTCCCGCGCGGTCCGCTCGACGATCGCCAGCAGCGCGAGATAGTCCTCCAGCCGCTCCACCGGCGGCATGAACACCGAGAGGATGCCGTTGCGCGGCTCGACGGTGAGCGCGGTGCGAACGAAGCCTCCCACCTCGGCCACGCCCGGCGGCGCCGGCGCGGGAAATCGCACCCTCGCCGCCGGCGGCTCCTGGACATGAAGCCGTTCCAGCTCCTCGCGCGTCGGCAGCGGCGGCAGCGGCTGCGTCGGGTCCTGCGGGTGGACGTAGGGGTAGCTCGATTCGGGAATCCACGGCAGCGCGCCGAGCGGCAGACGAAAACCGACCGCGGAATCGCCGGGCATCAGGAACAGCCGGCCGCGGCGCAGGCGCCACTTTTCGCTGCGCCAGCGCCACTCCCGCATCTCCGCATTCCAGGGCTGCACCGGCAGCACGTAGCCGACCGGCTTCGACAGCCCGCGCTCGAAGGTCCGCATCATTCGCGCCCGTGCCTCGGCGTCGTCGATCCGGGAGTCGAGCACGTTAACGTTCTCCGGGAGCTCGCCTTCCTTGAGCATCCAGTGCACCGGATCCTCGAACGCCGGCGTCACGTTGTCGGTATCGACGCCGAGGTTGCGCGCGATCCCGAGCGACAGCGCCTCGGCGTCCTTCACATCCGCGCCATGCGCTCCGCCCTCGTCGGCGACCAGCGCGGGATCGCTCCACAGCGGCACGCCGTCCTTGCGCCAATACAGCGCGAACGACCAGCGCGGCAGGCTTTCGCCGGGATACCATTTGCCCTGCCCGTAATGCATGAAGCCGGTCGACGCGAAGCGCCGGCGCAGGCGGCGGACCAGGGTGTCGGCGAACTGCCGCTTGGTCGGCCCGACGGCCGCAGTATTCCACTCGGCGGATTGAAAATCGTCGATGGAGACGAATGTCGGTTCGCCACCCATCGTGAGGCGGACGTCGGAGGCGCGCAAATCGCGGTCGACGACGCCGCCCAGGGCGTCGAGCCTCGCCCACGCTTCGTCCGAGAACGGCCAGGTCACGCGCGGCGCTTCGTGAATCCGCGTCACGTTCATTTCGAAGCTGAACTCGGTCTTCGCCGGTTCGATCATCCCGGTGATCGGCGCCGCAGAACGATAGTGGGGCGCCGCGAACAGCGGGATATGACCCTCGCCGCAGAGCAGCCCCGAGGTGGCGTCGAACCCGATCCAGCCGGCGCCGGGCAGGTAGACTTCCGCCCACGCGTGCAGATCGCAGAAATCGTGGGTGGTGCCCTTCGGCCCGTCGAGCGGCTCGATATCCGCTTTCAGCTGGATCAGGTAGCCCGAGACGAAGCGCGCCGCGAGGCCGAGATTGCGCGCGATCTGCACCAAGAGCCAGGCCGAGTCCCGGCACGACCCCGAGCCCAGAGCCAGCGTCTCCTCCGGCGTCTGAACGCCCGGCTCCATGCGAATGACGTAGCGGATGGCCTGCTGCAGCCGCGCATTCAGCTCGACCAGAAGCGTCACGGTCCGGATGTCGCGCTTCGGGATCGTTGCGAGCAACGCCGCCAGCCGCGGGCCGGCGGCTTCCGGCGTGGTGTAGGCGGCAAGCTCACCGACCAGGTCCTCGGGATAGTCGAACGGAAATGTTTCGGCGAAGGATTCGACGAAGAAATCGAACGGATTGACCACCGACATGTCCGCCGTCAGGTCGACCTGAACGGCGAAGGTGTTGGACTTTTCCGGAAACACCAGGCGCGCAAACCAGTTACCGTGAGGATCCTGCTGCCAGTTGATGAAGTGATCGGCCGGGGTGATCTTCAGCGAGTAGCTTGGAATGCGCGTGCGGCTATGGGGCGCCGGCCGCAGCCGCACCACCTGCGGACCCAGCGAGACCGGGCGCTCATAGACGTAGCGCGTCAGATGATGTAGCGAGACGAGGATGGACAACGGCCTGGGACCACGCTGAGAACTGCAGATCAACAGTTCAGCGCAATCGTTGCGCTGTCAACGCCGCAGCAGGCGCGAGACCCCTGAATTGCCCGGCGTTGCCGGACATTGCGGCAATACGCCCAGCAAGCAGACAGTGTCCGCCAAAAATCTCGGCAGCTCCGGGCCGCGGTCCCGGCCCAGGAGCAGCCTCGATCGAGGTACAAAGCGGTAACAGCGGGCTCCCACCAGGAACCGGATCGACCACGGGGACGTTATGTCCGACCTTCGCAGCAGCGCCGGGAGCTTCGGCACATGAGGCTGTTCAAGTGCGCGGTGTGCGCCCAGCTGCTCTACTTCGAGAACACCCGCTGCGAGAAATGCGGGCACGTGCTCGGTTACGAGCCGGACCAGAACCGGCTGTTGCCGCTGAAGCCGGAGGGCACGCAGTGGCGCAGCGCGTCGGGGCAGGAAGCCCCCTACAAATTCTGCATCAACAACAGCCATGGCGTCTGCAACTGGCTGATCGCCGCCGATTCAGCCGACGGATTCTGTGTCGCCTGCCGGCACAACGGCATGATTCCCGATCTGTCGCAGTCAAGGAATGTCGTGAACTGGCAGAAGATCGAGGCCGCCAAGCACCGGCTGTTCTATACCCTGCTCCGGCTCAAGCTGCCGCTGCGGACGCGCGACCGCGATCCACAGGGATTGCTGTTCAATTTTCTCGCTGACCCTCCGTTCGACTCCGGCAAGCGCGTGATGACCGGCCACGACAGCGGCCTCATCACGCTCTCCATCAGCGAGGCGGAAGACTCCGAGCGCGAGCGGCGGCGCTCGATCATGGGCGAACCCTATCGTACGCTGCTTGGCCACTTCCGCCACGAGGTCGGGCATTATTTCTGGGACCGGCTGGTGCGCGACCGCAACGACCAGGCGAGTTTTCGCAACGTGTTCGGCGACGAGACCGTCGACTATCAGCGCGGGCTCGACAACTACTACCGGTGGGGCGCGCCCGGCGACTGGCAGAACAACTACGTCAGCGCCTATGCGACCTCGCACCCCTGGGAGGATTTCGCCGAGACCTGGGCGCACTATCTGCACATCCTCGACACCATGGAGATGGCGCGTGCCTTCAATCTCCACGTCGCCCCGCGCCTCGACGATACCGGCGCGCTGGAGGCGCTGATCGATTTCGATCCCTACCAGCTGGAGGACTTCGCGGCCATCGTCGACAACTGGCTTCCGATCTCCTTTGCCATGAACAACCTCAATCGCTGCATGGGCCAGCCCGACCTCTATCCCTTCGTGCTGTCACCGGCCGTGATCGACAAGCTGAGCTTCGTTCACAGGCTGGTCGGGACGCGTTCCGCCGGGCCGCCGGGCGACGCAAGTACCCACAGACCCCTCAAGAAGGCGATTTGACCGATCCGAAGGCACCGCCGCGAACACCCGAGGCATGACTTAAAAATGGAGTTTCACGGCCGCAAAACGTTGCTACCATCGCCGCGCCAACCAATAACAATAAGGATGCGTGGTGGGTTCAACTCAGGAGCTTTTGCAGGCTACTGCCTGCACCATCGTCGAGCGGCTGCGGCAGGGCGAGATCACGCCGCACGACCTGCTGGATGCGCTGGAACAACGAATCGAACAGGTCGACGGCAAGGTCAACGCGCTTCCGACCCGCTGCTTCGAGCGCGCCCGCGCCGATGCCGACGCGCTGATGAAGAAGCCGCGCGGCGAACGCGGCCTCCTCGCCGGGCTTCCCGTTCCCATCAAGGACCTGACCAACGTCAAGGGCGTGCGCACGACGATGGGCTCGCCGATCTTCCGCGACAATGTCCCGGGGGCCTCCGACATCCTGGTCGACCGCCTCGAAAGCAACGGCGCGGTGATCTACGCCAAGTCGAACACCCCCGAATTCGGCGCCGGCGCCAACACGTTCAACGAGGTCTTCGGCGCGACCCGTAATCCCTGGGATCTGTCGAAATCCGCCGCCGGCTCGTCGGGAGGCGCCGCCGCGGCGCTCGCCAGCGGCACCGCCTGGCTCGCGCACGGCTCCGACATGGGCGGATCGCTGCGCAATCCCGCGAGCTTCTGCGGCATCGTCGGATTGAGGCCAAGCATCGGCCGGGTGGCGCATTCGCTCGGCGCCAAGATCGACGGCACCCTCGGCGTGCAGGGCCCGATGGCCCGGAACGTCGAGGACGTCGCCCTGCTGCTCGACGCCATGACCGGCGAAAGCGCGGCCGATCCGCTGTCGCTGCCGCAGGTGTCGCCATCGTTCCTCGCCGCGGCGCGTTCCGGCAGCCGCCCGCGCAAGGTCGCCTATTCCCCCGATCTCGGCATCACCCCGGTCGATCCGGAAGTCGCCGCGATCACCCGCAAGGCCGCGCAGGCGTTCGAACGGGCCGGCGTCATCGTCGAGGAAGCCCACCCCGACCTGCGCGAAGCCCACGACTGTTTTCAGACCCTGCGGGCGTTCGATTTCGCCGTCGGCCTCGCACCACTGCTGCGCCAGCATCGCGATCTGCTGAAACCCGAAGTGATCTGGAATATCGAGAAAGGTTTGCAGCTGACCGTCGAGCAGATCGAGAAGGCCGCGACCCAGCGGGTGGTCCTGACGCGGCGGGCGCTCGCGTTTTTCGAGAGCTACGACCTGCTGCTGGCGCCGGCGACCATCGTGGCGGCGTTCCCGGTGGAGCAGCGCTATCTGGCGGAATGCGCCGGACACAAGTTCGAAAGCTACATCGACTGGCTTGCCATCGTCTATGCGATCACGCTGACGTGCTGCCCCGCGCTGTCCATGCCCTGCGGCCTGACCCGGCAGGGCCTGCCGGTCGGCCTGCAGATCATCGCCGCCCCCCGCGCCGAGGCGCGGCTGCTCGCCGGTGCGCGACTGCTCGAGGGCCTGCTTGACACGCCGGTGAAGACGCCGATCGATCCGCGGTAGGCGACACCAGGGCGCTCCCGACCGCAGTACCCAGGAGATGCCATTCCGCACGCGATGTAGGGCTCAGGTTTCGGAGCTTGAATCACATCGGTGGCGGAGCCGCTAATGCGCTGAATTTACTTCCGCTATCGGGGCATAACGGACATGGCCGGACCTGGTACCGGCTCGACCCGGCCGCGAATGACCCGTTGCGGACATTTCTTACCAACGCCAAAATAACTTCATAGACAGGATCCACGAATGGGCGGTCGCAGTGAACCAGAAACAGCAAATGCACCTCTCCGGGATATGCCGATGCGGCAAGGTGAAATTGGAGGCAGTCGGCCGGCCGATTCTGACCGCCTCCTGCTATTGCGCGAGTTGCCAGGAAGCCGGAAGCCGCTTCGAACAACTGGCTTCCGCACCACCCGTGCTCAATCCCGACGGTGGAACAGACTACGTCCTGTATCGAAAGGATCGAGTGCGATGTGTGAGCGGGCAGGAATATCTTGAAGAGCACCGGCTCAAGCCCGATTCGCCGACCCGGCGGGTCATTGCCACATGTTGCAATTCGGCAATGTTCGTCGACTTTACGAAGGGACATTGGCTGACGATGTACCGGAACCGCTTTCCGGCGGGTGCTCCGCCCCTTGAAATGCGGGTCATGACACAACACCGACGAGACGGCGTCGAGCTTGCCGATGACTTGCCGAATTATGATGGTCACTCCGGCAAGTTCATGTTGAGGCTTATCGCCGCCTGGATCGCGATGGGTCTCCGCAGGCCAGAAATCACCTTGGGAAAGACAGTCCGCAGAGCGCAATAGGCACTTGCCATAAATCTTGACCCGAGTGGACCTTGAACGACTCCTGCCGGAGGACGATCGTCCACTGCTGGCCAGTTAGGTCCATGCACGTCCGGTACGTCGGGTCGACCGTACCGCTAAAACTTCCAATCCAAGTCCGATCGTGGCAGGCTTACCCGATGCGACCCCTTCGGTATTCCATCAACGTCACTTTAGATGGGTGCTGCGATCATCGCGCGATGATTGCGGATGAAGACCTGCATCGTCACGCGGCCGAAAACCTCGCGCAGGCGATGCCCTCCTCTTTGGCCGGGTAACCTACGAAATGATGGAGGCAGCGTGGCGGCCGGTGGCGCGGACGGGAGTGAGGCCTGATTGGATGCCCGATTGGATGGAACCCTTCGCCCGGACGATCGACGCGGCAAAGAAATATGTCGTGTCGAGTACCCTGGACCGGGTCGATTGGAACGCGGAGATCGTGAGCGGGGATCAGCTGGGGAAGGCCGTTCAGCGGCTGAAGCGGCAGTCGGGCAAGGGATTGCTCGTGGGAGGCGTGAAGCTCCCGCTGGCGTTGGCGGAGCTGGGATTGATCGATGAGTACGAGTTCGTGGTGCAGCCCAGGCTGGCCGGCCACGGGCCGACGCTGTTCGCCGGACTATCAAAGTATGTCGACTTGAAGCTCGTGAGCCGGCTGGAGCTCCGCTCAGGGGCGGTGGCGATGCGGTATGAGCCTAGAACGTAGCCATCGGGCTTGTTAGCCCGAGTCGGCCACGTGGGCACGAAAGACAATGATGCGTACTTGACCACAGTGGCCAATCTCGCAGCGGCGCTTGAAATTCCTGCGAAGCGGAGCGAGGCCGATCGAGTCTGCTGTTGGCAGATTTTGTTGCAAAAGTCGGTTGAGACCTGCGGCGAACCGTGATTCCGTTGTGTTGACGCGAATCTCGGCGAGGTCGATCCATGATGGGCCGTCGGAAGAGTGATCAAGGTCAGCTGTTCTACGAGT
>JBKQQE010000483.1:0-3593 GCA_052326245.1 Xanthobacteraceae bacterium
GAACTGGGCGCCTTGCCGGCTCCTGCGGCGACCGTCTCCATTTATGGAAGTCACCCTGCCCGGGAACGCCGGCCCCGCCGTCAAGACGGATCGGGCGGCGGCGCAGCCGTTGACCGGATTTTGCAGCGGATTTCGAAATCCCGCGAGGAACGAGAGGAAACCGAGGATGGCGCTTCCAGCCAACGTGGGACCGGCCCCTTTCAACATCGTCAGACTGAGCCACATCGTCCTGACGGTCACCGACCTGCAGGCGTCGCGGGCGTTTTACGTCGACATCCTGGGGCTGCAGGTGACCGAGGAGACCAGCAGCCGCATCTATCTTCGGGCCATGGAAGAACGCGGCCATCACTGCGTGGTGCTCGAGCAGGGCGATATCGCAGTCGCGCACGATCTCGGCTTCAAGGTCCACAGCGAGGACGACCTCGACAGGGCCAAGGCGTTTTTCGACCAGCGCGGGCTGCCGTCGACCTGGGTCGACGTGCCGCACCAGGCGCGGACGCTACGGGCGCGCGATCCCCAGGGCATCCCGCTCGAATTCTACGCGCGCATGGACCGCTTGCCGCCGATCCACCAGAAATACGCGCTGTACCGGGGCGTCAAGCCGCTGCGGATCGACCACTTCAACTGCTTCAGCCCCGACGTCGGCGAAGCCGTTGATTTCTACTCCTCGATCGGCTTCCGTGTCACCGAATACACCGCGACCGAGGATACCGACGAGTTCTGGGCCGCCTGGATGCATCGCAAGGGCGGCGTCCACGACATCGCCTTCACCAACGGCGCGGGCCCGCGGTTGCACCACGTGGCGTTCTGGGTTCCGACCCCGCTCAACATCATCGACCTGCTGGATCTGATGTCGACCTCGGGCTACGTCGCCAACATCGAACGCGGTCCGGGGCGGCACGGCATTTCCAACGCCTTCTTCCTCTACGTCCGCGATCCCGACGGCCACCGCATCGAGATCTATTGCTCGGACTACCAGACCATCGACCCCGACCACGAGCCGATCCGCTGGGACCTCAAGGACCCGCAGCGCCAGACCCTGTGGGGGGCACCTGCGCCGCTGTCGTGGTTCGAGGAAGGCAGCGTGTTCGCGGGCACCAGCCCACGGCTGCCGAAGCTGAAGGCCACCCCGATCATCGCGCCGTGACGCATGGACCGGAACGGCCGCGCTGAAGCATCTCCGCCTGAATTGATTCGTCATGGCCGGGCTTGTCCCGGCCATCCACGTCTTTCTTGCTGCAAGGCCGCGAAGACGTGGATACCCGCGACAAGCGCGGGCATGACGCAGAAGTTGGCGAAATGCCGCGAGCTTACCGCTGGCGCAACCACACTCGCCGCGTCACCCGCGGGCTTGCCCGACTTGCGCTTTTGAGACGGACGCAACGCGGCGAGAGCCGAGTTGCTACGGGTGCACGCTTCCCTGCTAACGGCGCTGCCCCATTTCTTCAACTCCGCATAGAGCTGCAACAGCCGCGCGGGAAGCACATCGACCCGCGGCACGCGCAACGCGCGCCGCTCGCCGGCCCGATCGCCAGTTCCTTGCTTGATCCCCATCAACACGCAATGGCGCCAGTCGCTACAAGTGGTAGCCGACAGAGGAGGCTACGCATGATCGGAATTACCCTGACGTCGGACCAGGTCCGCGCCGCGCCCGCCGAGGTGCGGCAATGGATCGAGCGGGAAGTCATCGCCGCACTCGGGCTGCCGCTGCGACCGAGCGAGGAGGAGGCGAAGGAGCCGCAGCAGCTCGCCGCCTGCAGCGTGGAGGACGTGGCCGCGATCCTTTCGCAGATCCAGGGCGTGCTTCCCGCGGTCAACGTGCTGTTCGAACTGGGCCGCCAGGGCGCCATGGTCCCCCAGACCCGGGTCGGCGCCTTCAGGCTGATCGACATCGCCCATCACACCCGGCTGCAAAACATCGCCCAGGTCGTCAGCTGCCTCGACCTGATCACCGAATCGCTGCGGCGCGTTCGCGGCGATGCCAGCGCGATGTTCTGCGGCTTCGACCGCGAGGGGCACTGCTTCGTCGACCTCGAGACCCAGCGCAGCATCTTCCGCCTCTGGCAGAGCGTCATTGCCAACCAGCAGCTCGCCGCCGATCGCGAGTCGCCCGAGCAGCCGGCGTCGTTCGGCGAGCAGCCGGCGACAGCTTCAAAATGAACCGCCCGACGTGACGGGCTCGCCGCGCCGGACTGGCGCGGCGACTTCGCTCATGATTTGATCCGGACACCGCGTTCGATCGGGGCGCGTCAGGAGGCAGCGACAGTACTGGCCGCGGGCTCGTCCTTGAGCCAGCGCACGATGTCGGGCCAGTGCGTGCCAAGCGTGGCTTTTCCCATGAACAGGCTGAGGTGGCCGCCCGGGACGACGGCGCTGCGAAACTGCTCCGGCGGCGTCGACACCAGCTCCCTCACCGCGAGCACCTGCCCCGGCGCCACCACCTGGTCGGTCTCGCCGGCGAGAGCGTATAGCGGCAACCGCAGGCGCGACAGATCGACCCGCTCGCCGAGCGCGACGAAGCGGCCGGCGGCGAGGTCGTTGCGCTTGTAGAGCTTCTCGATCACGTCGAGATAGTAGGTTCCCGGAAGATCGATGGTCCATGCGTTCCACGCATCGAAGGCAGCCCTGGTCGCCTCGAAGCCGGGCGTCGTATCCGGGTCGGTGATTTGCAGCGCGCGGCAGGCGTCGGTGGTGTCGAGCACGTCCCCGCCCCAGAACGACGACACGGTGTGCCCGAGGACCCGCCCGCCGCCGGTGGCGACGAACCCTTCGAACACGGACGAGGGCGTCGCGCCCGCAAGCCGCGACAGGTCCGACGGCTGCGCCGCGGGATCGATCGGCGCGCCGGCGATGACGAGACGGCGCACCTTGGCGGGAAACCGCGCCGCATAGACCAGCGACAGCCAGCCGCCCTGGCAAAGCCCGATCAGGTCGACCGGAGCGCCGATATGATCGACCAGCACGTTCAGCGTCGCCAGATAGTCGTCGATGCCGAGATAGGCCATGTCGGCGCTCGCAGTGCGCCAATCGGCCAGCCACAGGCGGCCGATGCCCGCGGCGCGCAGCGCCGCCACCAGGCTGTGGCCCGGCGCAAGATCGGCGACCACCGCGCCGTGCAGCGCCAGCGGCGCGCAGACCAGCGTGGCAGCGCCGTCGACGGCGCCGCCCGGCGCGGCGTAGTCGCGCAGCCGCACGGATTTGAGGTCGAGCGCGACCTCGCTCGGGGTCGCGCCTTCCGGCTCCAGCGGCGCCGGCTCGCCGTCGGTCTCGACCGCGAGCGTCATCAGCTGTGCGGTGACGCGCGCCGCCTCGCTGGCGGACGCCGCGAGCATCGCCGGCCAGAAGAAAGCGGCATGTGAGAACTGACGTCCCGACAACCAATGCATGACAGTCACTCCAACGCCTCTGCGGCGGGGTGGTGTTGCGCTGGATCAAGTCAGGCTTCGGCCGCCCGCACGTGAAGGAGGCGGGCAGCGTATCAGGTCTTGCGGCGTTTGGTGGCCTGCCCGATCACGCGCGGACTGGAAAAGTCGGCCTCCGCTTCCAGTTCGCCGCCCGGATTGGCAACGGGACCGGCGAACGCGTCCTTCCAC
>JBKQQE010000484.1:0-5359 GCA_052326245.1 Xanthobacteraceae bacterium
CGACAAGGCCGACGATGGATCGAAACGTCGTCGACTTGCCGGCGCCGTTGCGCCCCAGCAGCGCCACCACCTCGCCCTCGCCCACCTCGAGCCCGACATCGAACAGGATATGCGCCGGCCCGTAGAAACTGTTGAGCTGCGCGACCGAGAGTTTCATGCGCTCGCTCCCTCGTGCTGGCCGCCCTCGTACAACAGGCCTTCGCCGAGATAGATGGCGCGGACCTGCGGGTCGCGCCGCACCTCTGCGGGAGATCCTTCCGCGATCAACTGGCCGCGGTTGAGCACGAGCACGCGGGCGGCATGTTCGAACACCACGTCCATGTCGTGCTCGGTGAACAGCACCCCGATCGCGCGCTCGCGCGCGATCCGCGCCACCAGCCGCATCAGTTCGATGCGCTCCTTCGGCGCCATGCCGGCGGTCGGCTCATCCATCAGCAGCAGGCGCGGGCTGTTGGCAAGCGCCACCGCAAGCTCCAGCCGCTTGAGGTCGCCATAGGCAAGCTCGCCGCAGGGTCGCGCCGCATAATTCGCCATGTCGACGAGCCGCAGCAGCGCGTCGGCTTCGTTGCGGGCGAATTCGGGCAGCGAACGCCACAGATTGAAGGTGCTGGATGCGTGCGACGCCAGCGCGACCTGGATGTTTTCGCGCACGGTCATGGTGGCGAATGTCGCGGTGATCTGGAACGTGCGGCCGACGCCGCGCCGCCAGACCAGGCGCGGCGGGCAGTTGGTGGTGTCCTCCCCGAGCAGCCGCACCCGCCCCGCGTCGGGCGAAATCTGGCCATTGAGCATGTTGAAGCAGGTGGTCTTGCCGGCGCCGTTCGGGCCGATCAGGGCGACGATTTCACCCTGCGCGACGCCGAACGAGACGCCGCGGACCGCGTGCACGCCGCCGTAGGACTTGGTGAGGCCTTCGACCTCCAGGACGGTTGCGGCGGCGCTCATTCGACGTTTCCGATCTTGTGCGCCTTGTCCCCGGACGCCAGCGACACCGCGACGCCGGCCTGGGGTTCCAGCGGCGCCGGCCGGAAGCGGGCGCGAAGACGCTCACGCGCGGCTTCCGCCATTCCCACCAGCCCGCGCGGAAAGGCGATCACCAGCAGGATGATCAAGGCGCCGAGCACCAGCTTGGACAGATCGGTCTGGCTGACCAGCCAGATGTTCAGGGCCTTGTAGACGATGGCGCCGACGATGGCCCCGGAAATGGTTTCGACGCCGCCGAGCAGCACCATCACGAGACCGTCGACCGAGAGCGAAATGCCGAGGCTGTCGGGAAACACGCTGCCCTTGAGGTAGGCGAACAGACCACCGGCGACGCTCGCGAGCGTGCCGGCGATCACGAAGGCGGCCCACTGCACCCGCTTGCCGTCGATCCCGATCGCCTCGCTGCGCAACGCGGAGTCGCGGACGGCGCGCAGCGCGTAGCCGAACGGCGAGAACACCATCACGCGCAGGCCGATGACGAGCGCGGCCGAGACCGCGAGCGACAGCCAATAGAACCGCGCCGGCGTCGCGACCAGCGGCTCGGGCCAGATGCCGAGCAAGCCGTTGTCGCCGCCGGTGACGCCGACCCACTGGAACGCGATCGACCACGCGATCTGGGCGAAGGCGAGCGTCAGCATCGCGAAATAGACCCCCGACAGCCGCACCGCGAAGAATCCGAACAGCACGGCTCCGGCGCAGCCGAGCAAGGGGCCCGCAACCAGGCAGACCAGCATCGGCATGCCGGCGAGCTTGGCGAGCAGCGCGACGCCGTAGGATCCGAGGCCGAAATAGGCGGCGTGGCCGAACGACGCGAGGCCCCCCACCGACATCAGGAAATGCAGGCTCGCGGCGAACAGCATGAAGATCACGATCTCGGTTCCGACCCCGACGGCGTAGGAGCCGCTGACCAGCGGCAGGCAGGCCGCGGCGAGCAGCACTGCGACCACGGCAATCCGCTCCCCCCTGGACCACGGCTGCCAGGGCCGCACGACCGCGCCGGGCGTTCGCCGCGACGCCGCCTCGGCCTTGCCGAACAGCCCCCAGGGCCGCACGATCAGCACGACCGCCATCACCAGGAACACCAGGATGATCGAGATCCTGGGAAAGATCAGGATCCCGAACGCGTTCAGTTCCGAGACCAGCACCGCCGCCGCGAACGCGCCGGTGATGCTGCCGAGCCCGCCGATCACGACGACGACGAAGACGTCGACGATGATCCGCAGGTCCATGGTGTGATTGACCGCATCGCGCGGGATCTGCAGCGCGCCGCCGAGCGCCGCCAGGAAGACGCCGGCGGCGAACACGCTGGTGAACAGCCATTTCTGGTTGACGCCGAGCGCCGCCACCATGTCGCGGTCCTGGGTCGCCGCGCGGACCAGGACGCCCCAGCGCGTGCGATGAAACAACAGCCACAGCGCGCCGAGCACCACCGGCCCGACCACGATCAAAAACACGTCGTAACTGGGCAGATTCTGGCCGAAGATGTCGATTGCGCCCTTGAGGCCCGGCGCGCGGCGGCCGAGCAGATCATCGGGGCCCCACAGGATGACGACGAGGTCCTCGACCATCAGGGTCAGGCCGAAGGTCGCCAGCAGCTGAAACAGTTCGGGCGAGGCGTAGATCCGCCGCAGCAGCACCATTTCCACCAGCGCGCCGACGGCTGCGACCAGCAGCGCCGCCAGCACGATGCCGCCCCAGAACCCGACGGTGCCCGACAGGCGCTCCGTCAGCGTGAACGCCATATAGGCGCCGAGCATGTAGAACGCGCCATGGGCGAAATTGACGATCCGCGTCACGCCGAAGATGATCGACAGCCCCGAGGCGACGAGAAACAGCGACGCTGCGCTCGCGAGCCCGGTCAGGAACTGAACTAGGTAGAAGCTCATGGACGTTCCCATGCGAGGCGCCGTGCGCCAATCTCGTTCTGCATCCGTCTCTCATGTCCCGTTTCGCTAAAGCGGGACGCGATCAGGTCGGATCACTCGTTATCGTCATCCTGAGGAGCATCGCGTAGCGATGCGTCTCGAAGGATGACAGGGCGCGTGTCCAGCAAAAGTGGAGACCCGGTTTTGCGATCGGGACACGCGCAGTTTAAGTTTCTTGGCCGTTCATCCTTCGAGACGGCGCTTCGCGCCTCCTCAGGATGACGGATCAAGTCTCAACTCACCAAGCCCTAGCTGTCGTGGTTAAGCCAGCCTCAATCCTTGGGACGGACCTTGGCGACGTCGGCCTCGCTCGGCAGATAGTTGGCGCCGTCGCGATAGACCGAATCGACCATGACGCCCTTGCCGTCCTTCACCGCCGTCCTGCCGACGAAGGCCCCGAGCGTCGATTGATGATCCGCCGGACGGAAGGTGATCTCGCCGAACGGCGAGCCCAGCTTGATGCCCTCCGCGGCGGCGATCAGCTTGTCGGTGTCGGTGGAGTCCGCCTTGGCGAGAATCGCCGCCGCCGCCTTGATCAGCTCGTAGCCGACCACCGAGCCCAGCCGCGGGTAGTCGTTGTACTTGGCCCGATAGGCTTTGAGGAATGCATCATGTGCGGGAAGCGAGATGCTGTACCAGGGGTAGCCGGTGACGATCCAGCCGGTGGGCGTCTCATCCTTCAGCGGGTCGAGATATTCGGGCTCGCCGGTGAGGAAGCTCACCACCGCGCGGTCCTTAAACAGGCCGCGGGTGTTGCCCTCGCGGACGAACTTCACGAGGTCGGGCCCGAAGGTCACGTTGAGGATGGCCTCGGGATTGTCCGCGGCGAGCGCCTGCACCACCGGACCGGCGTCGATCTTGCCCTGCGGCGGCCACTGCTCGCTGACCCACTGGATGTCGGGGCGCTTCGCCGACAGCAGCGCCTTGAACACCGCGACCGCGGACTGGCCATATTCGTAGTTCGGCGCAACCGTCGCCCAGCGCTTGGCCGGCAGCTTGGCGGCTTCTTCCGCGAGCATCGCCGCCTGCATGTAGTTCGACGGCCTCAACCGGAACGTATACTTGTTGCCGTGCGCCATGGTGATGGCGTCGGTCAGCGGCTCGCCGGCGAGGAAGAAGATCTTCTTCTGCTTGGCGTAATCGCTGACGGCGAGGCCGATATTGGAAAAGAACGTCCCGGTGATCATCGCGACGTTCTCGCTCGCCACCAGTTCATTCGCGGCCGTCACCGCGTCGGCCGGCTTGCCGCCGTCGTCCTTGGAGACGACGACGAGCTTCTTGCCCTTGATGCCGCCGGCCGCGTTGATTTCCTCGACCGCGAGCTGCCAGCCCTTGCGGTACGGCTCGGTGAACGACGGCAGCGCCGAGTAGCTGTTGATCTCGCCGATCTTGATTTCGGCTTGCGCCATTGCCGCGGTTGCCAAAGCCGTCAGGCCGGCGACCAGCGCGCCCGCGGTCAGGATAAATTTGCTCGGTTGCATTCCAGAACTCCGCTGTTGACGTTGAGCCACTATGCCTTCCATTGCGAACCTCGGTAGATCGTCATCGCGTTCGATGCCGCGCGTCAATGCTGTTGTTGGCTGCTGTCGTCCCCGCTAGCGCAGCCCGTCCTCGCCCTTGATCTCCGCAACGCTCAGCCCGCCGACCCGGGCCAACGGCCGGCCGCTGTCGGTCACCGCCACCGCGACCATGATCTCGTTGGCCCGCGGCGCGTCGTTGATCTGAACCTCCATGCCGTCGAAGTGGCTGCGCACGAAGGCGGCGTCCTTGTGGCCGAGCGGGATGTCCAGCACGGTGCCGAGCCCGCCCCGCTTCTTCGACGACGGAATCAGCGCGGCGCCCTTGCCCAGCACGGCGCGCACCGGCGCCCCCATCTTGGGATGCAGGATGGCCGCGGCGTGCTCCAGTTCGCCGTTCTCGCCGACGGCGGCGGCCTTGCCGTAGCTTTGTGCGTCGGGGCCCTTGATGCCGAGCGCCGCGACGGCGCGTTCCGCCAGCAGACGCCCCAGTTCCTCGCCGATGGCGACGAGCGGCGCCAGATCCTCGACATAGCGCCCGGCGAACGGGTTTTCGATCACAGCGACGGCGGCCGCGCGCCGCGTCGGCGGGATGACGTCGACGCCACCCTCCCGCAGCGTTTCCTCGACCACGGTGACGATCTTGCGGATCTTCGCGCTCATCGCAAACCATCCTCTCCCTTGATCTCGTCCGCCTTCAGCCCGCCGACCCGGGCGTGAATGCGCGGCCCGGTGGTCATCACCAGCGCCAGCAGCAATTCATCGGCGCGGGGTGCGTCGGCAATGCCGACCTCCATGGCGTCGAAATGCGAGCGCACGTAGGACGCGTTGATATGCGTGATCGGAACGTCGAGCCGCGTGCCGGGTCCGCCCACCTTCTTGGCGGAGGGCACGATCGCCTTGGCGACGCCGAGCGCGTCGCGCATGGCGTAG
>JBKQQE010000485.1:0-2872 GCA_052326245.1 Xanthobacteraceae bacterium
GCAAACGTGACGATGCGGGTGTGGCCGTCTTCAAGCCGGCACTCGATCACAAATCCGGGCGCGAGGCGCGTGTGAACCGCGCCGAAATCGGCGAGCGCGTCCCACGCCTGGTCGGCCGGGGCGTTGACGATGAAGTCCTTGCGAACCGAGGCCATCTGTTCCCCCCGCTCAAGCCAGACACACGGCTTCGACGTTGTTGCCGTCCGGATCGACCAGAAAGGCGGCGTAGTAGCTCGGGCCATAGTCCGCGCGCGGGCCGGGCGCGCCGTTGTCGCGGCCGCCCGCCTTCAGGCCGGCGGCATGAAAGCCGTCGACCGCGGCGCGGCTCTTGGCGCGAAAGGCGACGTGCGCGCCGGTGCCGGCCTTTGCCTTGACCAGATGCAGCCACAGCGCCGGGGCATCCCGCGGGCCAAGGCCGGCATAGCTCTGGTCCTTCGATCCCACCACGTGGCCGAGCGGCGCAAGCGCGGCTTGATAGAATTTCAGGCTGCTGTCGAGGTCGGTGACCCGAAGGCCGATGTGATCGTACATGATGATCTCCCGTGTGAAACTTGAACGGGATCACCGTAGGAGCGGGCATATGCCGCACGCTTGGAGAAACTTGCGATCACGCGCGGTTGATACGTGGCGCGTGGTGGCGAATGTCAATTCAAATCCACCAGCCGGGCCTCGGAGGCCGCGCGGTCGCCCTTGCTCATGCGCCGGAACGCGCGTGGCGACACGCCGGCGGCGCGCTTGAAGGTGCGGATGAAGTTGGAGAGATCGGCGAAGCCGACATCGAGGGCGACGTCGGTCACGGCCCGCTCGTGGTCGGACAGCAGACGGGCGGCATGACGCAGCCGCGACCGCACCAGGTATTGATGCGGGCTGACGCCGATCACGGCGGTGAAGAGACGGAGAAAATGGAACGGGCTGAGCCCGGCGCGGTGCGCGGCGGCGGCGAGATCGATGGCGCGGTGCGCATAGGCGTCGATCCACAGCGCGGTCTCCACCGCGCGGCGGCGGTCGATGGCGCGGATGCGCGGCGCCGGCGGCGTCGTCCCGGACACGGCCTGGGCGAAGCGCGACGCCAGCATCAGCCCGGCCTCGTCGAGGCCGAGGTCGCCGCCGCCGCGGGCCACCGCCTGCGCCAGCTCGCCCGCCACCATCACGTCGGCGAGCGGCGGCAGCGCGCCGGCGCGCCACGCCGCGGGGGCGGCGATGGTCTCCGCAAGCTCCGGAGCAAACTGGAAATGCAGGCACTCGTCGCCGCATTGGTGGTGATCGTGGCTGCAGACATATTCGTCGCCGGGGCGCCCGACCATGAGCGCGCCCGCCACCAGCTCGTGGCGGCGGCCGAGCGCTTCGCAGCCGAAGCTGCCCCGGCGCACATAGGCCAGCGAAAAGCCGTCGTGCAGTTCGGTGAAGGGCTTGTCGTCCGGACCGCGGTCGCACCGGTGATCGTAGACCGAGACGAGACCCTGCATCAGAACAGTGGTGGCCATCAGGTGTTCCCCGATGGTTGGGCCGCAACGTGGTCGAACAGCGACGGGGTGTGGTTCACGTAGGCGCCCTCGATCGCCAGCATCTTGAGCTTGGTCGCCGTGCCGCCGCTGGCGGAAAACCCGCCGGGCTTGCCGCCCGCCGCCACGCGGTGGCACGGCACCACGATCGGACACGGATTTTGCCCTAGCGCCTGCCCGACCTCGCGCGACAACGCGACGCCGCCGAGCCGCCGGGCGATATCGCCATAGCCCAGCGTCGCGACGGCGGGCGGCGGTTCTGTTTCCTCGAGGGGGCCCACGCGCTGCTGCAGCCGCGTCCGGGTCTGCGCTTCGCTCGGTTGTGGAAGCTGCACCGCAACGATGCCCTGCGGGCCCCAGGCGAGACCACAGCGGCCGATGGCGGTATCGAACAGTCTGCAGGAACGGTTCATGCGCGCCTGCAGCCTAGCACAGGGTGCCTGGCCCGACACTTGGAGATTCTTGCGGGCGCGGAGCGCCCGCCTGGAGAATCTTGCGGGCGCGGGGCGCCCGGCCGGGAACCCGATCCGTTCACTCGTCGCTTTGCAACAGCGCGCTGAGCTTGTCGTAATACCTGGTGACCAGCGCGACGTTGTCGGGGAACTGGACGGTCGGCGTGCTCTTGAGCGCGGCGTTCATTTCCGCGAGCGCGGCCTGCTTGTTCTTCGGCGCCATCTTGGTGTCGGCCTGCAGCGCGGCGATCTGCGCCTTCAGCGCCTCCGGCGGCTGCGTGAACGCCTTGGTCTTCGGGTCGATGCCCGACAGCACCAGGCCGATATTGTCGAGCACGTCGCTGTATTCGGAATAGCTGGCAAAGCCGTACTTCTTCGCCACCACGTCCAGCGCCGCCACGATTTTCGGATCCGGCTTGTCGGAGCCGCCTTCGGGAACCTTGTCGGTGATGGCGTCCATTTCCTTCTGGGCGGCGAGCACGCCCTGGACCTGCTTCTCGGTGAGCGCCAGCTGCTTCACCGGCGGCATCTCCTCGCTGGCCGCAGCCGGCGCGTCTTTCGCCTGGGAGCGCGCGACGTCGCTGGCGGCAAGGCCGAGCGGCAGCGCCAGGCATGCGATCGTCAGGCTGGCCAGGGCGGTGCGGTGAAAAGTGCTCATGGATGTTTCCCCTCGGTTACAAGCCTGCGGTAGACGCGACAACATCGACGCGGCGACATCGACCCGGCGTGAAGCAGGACCAGTTGAGCAGACGGAACATGAACCTGAGGTGAGCGCGAAGGTTCCGCTCGCCCCGGTGCAAAGCATGGCCCGGGAGGCAACGCCGCGCGAATGAAAGCTTTGCGACAACCGTCGTGAAAATTCGTTTCGCTGCGCCCGATCCGCAGGATCGAGCCAAGCCAAGTCGCCGGCGCCCGACG
>JBKQQE010000486.1:0-3387 GCA_052326245.1 Xanthobacteraceae bacterium
CGATCCCTGGAAGCAGGTTGATCTGGGCGCCGGGACTGTTCTGAAGCATCGCCGTGACGGCGGGCTGCGTCAGCATGGCGACCGCGCCGTCGAAGCCGTAACTCACGCCGTTCCCGGTCAGCGTTCCCTCCACGAACTGGGCGATGGCGTTGGTGAAGGCCGAATTGTTGAGGGGGTCGATGACCCCGTTCCAGCTCAGGCTGGGCAGTCCGATATCGGTCTCGGTCGACACCGTGATGTAGTCCTCGACGGAGAACGAGCGCGCGCCGACGATATTGGAATTCAGGCCCAGGATGCGCACGCTGCCCTGCTGATACGCGGTGCCGGTGATGAGCGGCGCGCGCAGGTAGACGGTGCCGCCGCTCAGCCCGCCCGCCGAGCCGCCCGACACGTTGATGGTCGAGCCGGATTGCAGGTCGATGTAGCCCTGCGCGTTCCAGCCGAGGCCGAGCGTCACATTGCCGCCGAGCTGGTCGGCGTTGGTGGTGGAGGCCACGACCTGCGCGGTGGGCTGCAGCACCACCGCATTGTAGCCGTACAGCGCCACCTGGCCGCCGGCGGCGCTGTTGCAGAACGTCGCCGTGCACCCCGACTCGATCGTGCCGCCGATGATGACCTGACCGTAGCTGTTGGTGCTGTTCCAGGTGGTGTCGTCAGCCGTGAGGGTGATCGAACCGGCTGCGAGCGTATGGCCCTCCGACAGCTGCAGATTGCCGGACAGCGTGTGGATATTGATGGTTCCGGTAATGCCGCCGTCAAGCAGCAGGTCGGCCAGCGGATCGAGCGCGACCGCCCCCGCCGAGATCAGGCTGAAGCTGCCGCCGCGGCTCGCGACGCCGGCCGCCGCGTTGCCGGCGTAGCCGGTAGCCAGCAATTGCCCCTGGAGCGATGCGGTGCCGAGCGTCGCGGTGACGTTGATCGCGCCGCCATAACCCAGGCCGCCCGCCGGCTGGGAGACGTCGATCGTGCTGGTCGGCATGGTCACGACGTTGCCCTGGTCGGCCTGCAGCGAGACCGTGCCGCCCGATACGTAGGTGGTGGTATCGATCAGCGTCTTGGCGTAGCCGCCGGCTGCGATCCAGGCGCCGTTTTCGAGCGTCAGGTTGCCCGTCGTCGCTTCGAGCGAGAGGGTTCCGGCCTGGGCCTGGATGGTGCCGGAATCGTCGATGCTCGCCGCAGTCAGCGCGAAATTGCCGCCGATCTGGCTGCTGGCGGCCGGACCGCCGATCGCCCCCGTGGGCGCGATGGTGACGTTGCCGAACGTCGTCAGCGTGAACTGCGAGCCCGTGCCGGTCGCCGTCGCGCCGCCAACCAGGATGTTCGGAGTGGCTATCGAAAGGTTGACCGGCGTGGCGCCTGAGGCGCCCAGCGTGAGCGCCCCGGACCCGGCGAGGAAGATCTGGTTGCTGGCGGTCAGGTCCACCTGCGTAAATCCCGCAATGGTCTGAACACCGCCACCGAAATCGATCGTGGCAGCCTCGATGCTGAGCGTGCCAGTGCCAGAGCCGGACGGCGCTGTCGCGAGCCCGCTGCTATTGAGGATCGTGACCGTCGCGTTGGGGGCGTTGATGTCCGCATTGGCGACCGTATTGGCGACCGTGCTGCTGCCTACCAGCGCCGGCGCATCGAGCGTCAGGCTCTGCAGCGATCCGCCGAACGAGAGGCTGTTGAAGAAAGTGATGTTGCCGTTGTAGGCCTTCAGCGTCAGTTCCTGGACCGATGCGAACTGGCTGGCCAGCGCGTCGGCCGACAGCGCAAGCGCGCCGGACGCGCCGTTACCGAGACCGACGTTCTGTGCGGTCAGATTGACCCGTTCGGCCTGGATCTTGGTGGCAGCGGCGCTGCCGACCGGCTGCTCGATGACGACGGCGTTTGAGGGCGCCGTCGCCTGGAGGCTCAGGGTGTTGGTCGAGATCGTCACCCCGGCCTCGATGGTGACATTGCTGGTATCGCCGGCGGGAAGCTTGATGCTGCCGATTACCGGGAAGACCGAGAAATTGCCGAAATTCACCGTCAGGACCGACGGCGCAGTGCCGGTTGGCCCCGTGACGGTAACGTTCGGATCGCTGGTCGCGACGAACAATGCCCCGCCGCCACCGCCATACAGCGGCAACAGCTGGTTGATGGGGCTCCCGTTCGCGGCGTTGAGGAAGTAAGTGATGTTCGCGCCGTTGATCACGGTGCCGGTCGAATCCAGCGTGCCGCCGAGCGCCGTCGCGATCGATTGCGCCGTGACGTTGCTCGAGGCCGTCGAGCCGGCATAGACATAGTTGCGGGTATAGGAGCTCTGCACGCCGCCGGTGGTGTCGATCACGCTGCCGGACTTGATAACGATCGAGCTGGACGCCGTGGTGACCTGGAAATTGGGCGTGTAGGTGCCTCCGGCGATCAAGACGGACTGGTTGTTGATGACCTGGGTCTGCGGCGTTGCCGTCGCCACCAGCAGGATCTCCGGCGCGGTGAAGGCAACGCCCTGGGTATCGACGATCACGCTCGAGGCAGCGGGCGTGATCAGGGTGGTGCCGTTGGCCTGAGCGGTACGCAGGCCGCCGATCAGGATGCTCTCGAAATTGAGACTGTCGAGCTGGTTGACGTCGACGCCGACATAGCCGGCCGGGGCGTTGGCGGTGCCGTTGACCACCGCGATCTGGTTGGCCGAGACGTCGAGCTCGCCGCCGCGTCCCACGTTGCCGCTGCTGTCCACCCCCGGCTGGGTCAGCGCGGTGCCTTCGAGAATGAGCTGCTGTTGCGCCACCACGGCGAGCCGGCCGGCGTCGATCGGCAGCGGCGGCGGAGTGGTGGTCGAGGTGGCCTGATGGTTCTGAGCGGCGAAATTGTAGCTGTTGCCGCTGGTGAGAGTGTACTGGCTGTACTGCTGCCAGACCGCACTGGTCTGGACCTCGAACACCTCGCTGCCGGACGAGCGCGTCCCGGGCATCGTGGACTGGGTGTAGTAGCCCGACACCAGAACGCTGCCGTCGGGCAGCGTGGTGCCTGACGCGATATTGACGCCGAGATTGCTGACGTAGTCGACCAGCCGCAGCGCGCCCGGCAGGGTCGCGTAGTGGCCCGGGTAGAGCGTATAGGTGCCGGCCGCGATGCCTCCGCCGCCGCTGAGATAGACCTGCGTGCCGGCGAGCGGATAGGGATCGCCGCCCTGGGTGGCGCTCTGCGCCGCCGTGAAATTGATGTCGAACGCGGCGATGGCGTTATTTTGCGAGGGCACCAGCGCATAGACGGTCGGCTGACCCTTCGAGGTGGCGAGCGTGTCGCTCGACCCGCCGGCACCGGCGACGAACTCCGACGCCTGCACGTCGCCGCCGCCACGCAGGTCGATGATCGCGGGCGGCTGGTTGGTCGATTGCCCTGACACGGTGACGTTGTTGC
>JBKQQE010000487.1:0-32616 GCA_052326245.1 Xanthobacteraceae bacterium
GTCAGCAGGAGCAACATGATGGCGCGGCCGGATGAACTGACCTTCCTTCCGCTCGGCGGGGTGGGTGAGATCGGGATGAATCTCTCGGTCTACGGATTGGGCAACCGGCACCAGCGCAGCTGGCTCGCGGTCGACCTGGGCGTCTCGTTCGGGACCGAGGAACATCTGCCGGGCATCGATCTGGTGATGCCCGACATCGGATTTCTCGAGCGCGAACGCAAAAACCTGGTCGGCATTGTCCTGACCCATGCCCATGAAGACCATTTCGGGGCGATCATCGACCTGTGGCCGCGGCTTCGCGTGCCGATCTATGCGACCGCTTTCAGCGCCGCGCTGTTCGAGGCGAAATGCGCGGCCGAGCGCAACCCACCCGAGATCCCGATCACGGTGGTGGCGTCGGGAGGGCGGATCGACCTCGGCCCGTTCAATGTCGAATTCATTCCGGTGGCGCATTCGATCCCGGAATCCCACGCGCTGGCGATCCGCACCACGGCGGGGACGGTGCTGCATACCGGCGACTGGAAGATCGATCCGACACCGCTGATCGGTCGCCCGACCGACGAGCGCCGGTTGCGTGAACTGGGAGACGAGGGCGTTCTGGCCCTGGTCGGCGATTCGACCAACGCGGTGCGCGAGGGCCGTTCACCGTCCGAAGCCGAGGTCGCGGCGGCAATCACCGCCATCGTCAAACAGGCGCGCGGCCGCGTCGCGGTGACCACCTTCGCCTCCAATGTCGCGCGCATTCGGGCCGTCGCCGACGCCGCCCGGGCCGCAGACCGCGAGGTCGTGGTGGTTGGCCGGGCCATGGAGCGCGTCTCGCAGGTGGCGCGGGAGTGCGGGTTGCTCGATGGCGTTCGTGAGTTTCGGAATGCCGAGATGTACGGCCATCTTCCGCCCGACAAGGTGCTGGCCCTGTGCACCGGCAGCCAGGGCGAACCGCGCGCTGCGCTCGCCCGCATCGCCGGCGATGATCATCCGCAGATCACCCTCAACAAGGGCGACTGCGTCATCTTCTCGTCGCGCACGATTCCCGGCAACGAGAAGGCCGTCGGTTCGATCATCAACGGCCTGGTGAACCAGGGGATCGACGTCATCACCGACCGTACCCACCTCGTTCACGTCTCCGGGCATCCGCGCCGCGACGAACTGCGCGAGATGATTTCGTGGGTGCGGCCTCAGCTGCTGGTGCCCGTGCACGGCGAGGCGCTGCACCTGGCGGAACATGCGCAGCTGGCGCGCGACGCCGGCGTGCCCAAGGTGATCACCTGCAGGAACGGCGATATGGTGCGGCTGGGGCCGGGAGATCCCGCGGTGATCGACCAGGTGCAGTCGGGCCGGCTCTACAAGGACGGCTTTCTGCTCGAAGGCGAGAAGGCGCGCGCCGTCGTCGAACGCCGCCGCCTGTCGTTCGCGGGATGTGTCTTCGTCGCGATCGCGCTCACCGAAAAGGGCGAGCTGGCCGACGATCCGGTGGTTGATCTGCTCGGCATCCCCGAGAAAAATGTCGCCGGTGACGAGATTGCGGACGAAGTCTTCGATATCGTCGTCTCCACCGTCGAGAACCTTCCGCGCGCCAGGCGACGCGATGCCGACGCGGTGTCGGAATCGGTGCGACGCGCGGTGCGCGCCACGATCGCAGAGCAGTGGGGCAAGAAGACGGTTTGCGTCGTGCATGTGCTGATGGTCTAGATAGATAGTAGCGGAAGGCCTGCGCCGTACGGCGCGAGGGCTGCAGGGGACGAGGAGGGCGCCATGCTGGGCCGGCTCAATCATGTCGCGATCGCGGTGCGCGATGCCAAAACCGCGGCGAAGATCTACGGCACGGCGTTCGGTGCCGCAATTTCCGAGGCGGTGCCGCTGCCCGAGCACGGGGTGATCACCGTGTTCGCGACGCTTCCCAACACCAAGATCGAATTCATCGAGCCGCTCGGAGAGGCCTCTCCGATCGGCAAGTTTCTTGAGCGCAATGCCGACGGTGGAATTCACCACCTTTGCTACGAGGTTCCGGATATCATCGCCGCGCGGGATCAACTGGTCCGCGATGGCGCCCGCGTGCTTGGCGACGGCATTCCGAAGATCGGGGCGCACGGCAAGCCGGTGCTGTTCCTGCACCCCAAGGACTTTTCCGGCGCGCTCGTCGAAATCGAGCAGACCTGACGCCATGTCGTTGTCGTCCGCGATCGCGATCTATTTCGTGCTGTGGTGGATCGTGCTGTTTGCGGTGCTGCCGTTCGGCGTGCGCAGCCAGGCCGAGAGCGACGCGGAGCCGGTGGCGGGATCCGAGCCCGGCGCGCCGGTGGTGCCGCGGATGGCGCAAAAGTTGATCTGGACGACGCTGGTTTCGTTGGCGATTTTCGCCGTGGCCGTGTGGGCCTATCTGCACGGATATCTTGGCGTCGAGCGCCTCACCAGGCTGATGGGATATTCGTTTTAGGCGTCCGCCTGCGTCGAGGTGTCGTCAGGTTGGGCCATTGGGGGCACGTGCAGCCGCGTGCCAGTCCGGTCAGGAGCTTCACGCGCGACACATATCAGGACAAAAAAATCAGGACAAAAAAAAGCAGGGCCAAGCCCTGCTCAAAAACTGTGTCGACCCTATTGTCCCCTCATTGATGAGATTTGTTGATTTTTGGATGGGGAGACGCTGCTTGATGCGCGTCAGGGCTCCTCCCGAGACTTGGACCACCAGACTTAACCGCTAGGGTTAGCCTGAGTGTGCAAACTAGCCGATCCGTTTTGGTTTGTCACTCTTTTCAGCAACAAATGTCCAAAAATTTGCCATCCGTTAAATCATCGTTTCAAGGTTGGAAATTCTGACGAAATCTTGGCTTTTCCCTGGTTTCGCGCTGCAAACCAGCCGCATCGCCGCCGACGCAAGGTGCTGATGGCGTCGATCCGAAGGCCGGATGCCAGCAGGGTTCCGGCCCTAAAGCGAGATCGGCCAGGCGCTGCTGGAGCCACGTCGGTCCCCAACCGCGCCGCGGGTCGATTCCCGGGCGCGAGCCAGTTGCGAACCAAGCCTGCGCGGCGGGGCGGTCGCGCGTTGCGCGGCTATCGCAGCGAAACGCCACTTGACCACAACCTTCGGCAGCGCGGCATCGCCGATTTTAGGGCGCCAGCGCTTGTGTTTTGGACGCCGATCCGGTTTCACTGCTGAAATACCCGTCAATAACGATTCTTGAGTGCTGCCATGAGACTATCGCGTTTCTTTCTGCCCATCCTCAAGGAGACGCCGAAAGAGGCGGAGATCGCGTCGCATCGGCTGATGCTTCGCGCCGGCATGCTGCGCCAGCAGGCGGCCGGCATCTATTCATGGCTGCCGCTCGGCTGGCGGGTGCTGCAGAAGATCGAACAGATTGTCCGCGAGGAACAGAACCGGGCTGGTGCCATCGAGCTGTTGATGCCGACCCTTCAGCTCGCCGATCTGTGGCGGGAGAGCGGCCGGTACGACGCTTACGGTCCCGAAATGCTGCGGATCCAGGATCGTCACAAGCGCGAGCTGCTGTTTGGCCCGACCAACGAAGAGATGATCACGGAAATTTTCCGCAGCTATGTGCGCTCGTACAAGAGCCTTCCGCTGAATCTCTACCATATCCAGTGGAAATTCCGCGACGAGCAGCGCCCGCGGTTCGGCGTGATGCGCGGCCGCGAATTCCTGATGAAGGATGCCTATTCCTTCGACATCGACAAGGATGCGGCGCGGCTATCCTACAACAAGATGTTCGTCGCCTATCTGCGAACCTTCGCGCGCATGGGTCTCAAGGCCATCCCGATGCAGGCCGAAACCGGTCCGATCGGCGGCGACCTTTCGCACGAGTTCATCGTGCTGGCGGAAACCGGCGAGTCGGGCGTCTACTGCCATCGTGACGTGCTGGACCTGCCGGTGCCCGACGCGACCGTCGACTACGACGGCGATCTCACGCCGATCATCCGCCAGTGGACCGAACTCTACGCCGCCACCGAGGACGTGCACGACGCCGCGCGCTACGACCGCGACGTGCCGGAGAGCAAGCGGCTGCATACCCGCGGCATCGAGGTCGGCCAGATTTTCTATTTCGGTACCAAATATTCCGAGGCCATGAAGGCGCTGGTGATGGGCCCCGACGGCAGCGAGCGGCCGATCCATGGCGGTTCCTATGGCGTCGGCGTGTCGCGGCTGGTGGGAGCCATCATCGAGGCGTCCCACGACGACGCCGGGATCATCTGGCCCGAGGCGGTGGCACCGTTCCGGGTCGCGATCCTCAATCTCAAGCAGGGCGGCACCGACACCGATGCCGCCTGCGCCAGCCTGTACGCGGCGCTGACGTCGAAGGGCATCGATGTCCTGTATGACGACCGCGACGAGCGGCCGGGCGCGAAGTTCGCGACCGCCGATCTGATCGGCATCCCCTGGCAGGTGCTGGTCGGGCCGAAGGGCCTTGCCGAAGGCAAGGTCGAACTGAAACGGCGCGCGGATGGATCGCGCGAACTGCTCGCCCCGGACGATGTCGTCGCCCGGCTCACCACACACTAGCCGCTCATTGGTGCCAGCCAACAACATGCCGCGACTGCCGCGACCAGAATTAGCCCCAATCGTGTGAAATCCATGACATGGATAGTACGATGAGTGAGCCAATCCGAACCGCCCCCTTCGCGCCATTTGAGTGGATGCTGTCGACCCGCTACTTGCGGGCCCGCCGTAAGGAAGGGTTCATTTCCGTCATCGCCGGCTTTTCGTTTCTCGGCATCATGCTGGGGGTCGCGACCCTGATTGTCGTGATGGCGGTCATGAACGGCTTTCGCAAGGAGCTGCTCAGCAAGATTCTCGGCCTCAACGGCCACTTGCTGGTCCAACCGCTGGAATCGCCGTTGACGGACTGGAAGGAAGTTGCCGAGCGGATCAGCGCTGTGAACGGCGTCAGAATCGCCGCGCCCATCGTCGAGGGGCAGGCGCTCGCCTCCTCGCCGTTCAACGCGGCCGGCGTGGTGGTGCGGGGCATCCGTTCCGCCGACCTCAACAATCTCGCCTCGATCGCCAGCAACATCAAGCAGGGGTCGATCGAGGGATTCGACGACGGGCAGGGCGTCGCGATCGGGCGCAGGCTGGCCGATCAGCTTTCAATTCATGCCGGCGACACTGTGACGCTGGTGGCGCCGCGCGGCGCCGTGACGCCGATGGGCATGACGCCGCGAATCAAGCCCTACAGGGTGGCCGCGGTGTTCGAGATCGGAATGAGCGAGTACGACTCATCGGTGGTCTTCATGCCACTGACCGAGGCGCAGGCCTATTTCAATCGCGCCAACGACGTCACCGCGATCGAGGTCTACACCAACGATCCGGACAAGATCGATACTTTCCGCAAGACCGTCACCGAGGCCGCGGGACGGCCGATCTTCCTGGTCGACTGGCGGCAGCGCAATTCCACGTTCTTCAACGCGCTGCAGGTCGAGCGCAACGTCATGTTCCTGATCCTGACATTGATCGTGCTGGTGGCGGCGCTCAACATCGTCTCGGGCCTGATCATGCTGGTGAAGGACAAGGGCAGCGACATCGCGATCCTGCGGACCATGGGGGCGTCCCAGGGGTCGATCATGCGCATCTTCCTCATCACCGGCGCCGCCATCGGCGTGGTGGGGACCCTCGTCGGCTTTCTCGTCGGGCTGCTGATATGCCTGAATATCGAGGCGATCCGGCAGTTCCTGTCGTGGCTGACGAGCACCGAGCTGTTTTCGCCGGAGCTGTATTTCCTGTCGAAGCTGCCGGCCGAGATCGACGTGGCGGAAACCGCCGCCGTGGTCATCATGGCGTTGACGCTGTCGTTCCTGGCGACCCTCTATCCCTCGTGGCGCGCGGCGCGGCTCGATCCCGTCGACGCGCTGCGCTACGAATAGGACGGCCGTGATGACGCAGGATGGCGAGGACGTTCCGGTCGTCTATCTGCACGACATCCGCCGCCAGTATCAGCAAGGGGCGATGACGCTCACCATCCTCGATGGCGCGAGGCTGGCGCTGTGGGCCGGGCAGTCGGTGGCGCTGGTGGCTCCGTCAGGGTCCGGAAAATCGACCCTGCTGCATATCGCCGGGCTGCTCGAAACTCCCGACGAAGGCGAGGTCTATATCGCCGGCACGCCGACCTCCGGCCTGTCCGACATCGACCGCACCCAGATCCGCCGCACGGAGATCGGTTTCGTCTATCAGTCGCATCGCTTGCTGCCGGAATTCACCGCCCTTGAAAACGTCATGCTGCCGCAGATGATCCGCGGCCTGAAGAAGTCCGAGACCGTGCAGCGCTCGAAGGAAATCCTCGCCTATCTCGGGCTTGCCGAGCGAATAACGCATCGGCCCTCTGAGCTGTCGGGGGGCGAGCAGCAGCGCGTCGCCATTGCCCGCGCGGTCGCCAACGCGCCGCGCGTGCTGCTCGCCGACGAGCCGACGGGAAACCTCGACCCGCACACCGCCGATCACGTGTTTCACGCGCTGATGCAGCTGGTGCGGGCCACCCAGGTCGCCATGCTGATCGCGACCCACAACATGGAACTCGCCGCGCGAATGGATCGGCGGGTTTCGATCGAGAACGGTCACGTGATCGAGCTGGACTAAGGGCCGGCGGTGATCCGCGCGGTCGTCACTCCGCAGCCTTGGCCTTGGATTTCACGGCCCTGGGCTTCTTTGCGGCGGGAGCCTGAGCGGGGGTGCTGGCTTCCCTGGCGAGCCGCATTTCGCGCAGGCGCTGCATGTTCTTCCTGACGGCGACGTCGGTCTTGGCGGCGTCTGCCATCGCCTTGGCGCCATCCTCCGCCGCCAGACGCAGCCGGTTGCTGCGCGCGACTTGCGAGGGGGTCTGCTGTCTGTCGGGATTTCTCGTGGTCATGGGTTGACCTCGCATGGTGATGACCCGCTCAACCTTGCGATCGAGCGGGTGCCCAAAGTCATTTCAGTACATCCGTGAAACGACTGTGCTTGTCAGACCAGCGAGAGATTTTCCGCGCTGACCTTGCCACGCATCTTGTCGGTCTTGAGTTCGAACGAAACCTTCTGTCCTTCAGCGAGGCCGGAAAGGCCGGCTCTTTCCAGCGCGCTGATGTGAACGAACACATCGTTGCCGCCGTCGTTCGGCTGAATAAAGCCAAATCCCTTTTGGCCGTTAAACCACTTCACAGTACCTGTAGGCATAGCTCATCTTCTCCTAGGCGCGAAAACGCGCACCGCATGACCATCATGCGGCTTAATCCAATCTCAGCGATGTCTCAGGGAAGGAGGCCCGCAGGCGCTTTCGAAAAGGCACGGCATAAATCGAACGAACTGAACTTATATAGCAATACGCGCGTAATGCAATGCTGGCGGGTTGCGGATCGTCGGAGCCACCGACCAACAGGTGTAGTTTAGTCAACGTCTTCCGGAGCTTAGTCAGCTTGCGAAATGGATCGGTTCGGCGGTGGCAACGAAACTGCAGAGCGCCGGTCGCATCGGGTCGCCACACTGCGCGAGGCTCTGTTGCTGGCAATCTATCTCGCCATGATCGCCGACAGTTGCTGGATTGCATACGGTTGGAACAAGTTTGGCGGCGACGTTCAATGCCGGCGGCTGTCTTGCCCTGTTCGGAGCAACCGGGAAAAGCTCTGGTGCTTCCCGCCCGAGTGCGGTCCTTTCCAAATCGTTAACCAAACGGTTTATTTCGGGGGTATTTTCCAAACTGATCCACTGCCGCATCTTGGGTAGTGGGTCAGTTTGATTATGGCAGACATTGCGCCTAGAGAACCAGGTCTGGATGGGCCATATTGCCGGGCATGGCAGACAAACACCCGAAGCGTCCGCGGGACCCCAACCAATTGGCCAAAGCCATCGTGGATATCGCGACTGGCCAGAAATCGGATTCGCAACCTCCCGGCGAGTCGGGTAATAGTTCCGCAGCGGAATGGGCTCGTATCGGGGGTCTTAAAGGAGGTCGAGCACGGGCCACCCAACTCTCCGAAGAGCGCCGCAAGGAAATCGCGAAGGCGGCTGCTGCGGCTCGATGGAAGAATAAAGATCAATAGCGCCGCCACACCGGGGGGAACACGGGTGGCTTTAAGGGACCTTGCGCTAACGCTCAAAAAATGGGCCAAGAACAACCAGTTAATGGGCCCGAACTATCCAGAGAAGCCGGGTTTTGACTCCGGCATCATTCGGACATTTTTCGGGGCGGCGGGTGTTCCTCATGTCACTCGCGTATTGCAAGATCGCCAAATCTCGTACATCGGCGTGAATGATATCTCGAACGAGATTATCGTCTACACGAAGAAAAAACTCAGTCGCGGCGATCAGAAAATCTTGTCGGCTAGCACCCCAACCATCGGCGGGCAGCCGGTAGGCATAATCTTCTCCCATGGCGGCCTTGCCCATGCGGGCGGCCCGCCAATGCCACCGATTGGCATCCAGCCAATCTATCTTCACAACAATCGGTATTCCTGTGGAGGATCAATCTATATCGCCTCGGAGAAGGGGGCTGGAACGCTTGGCTGTCTCGTGCGTAATCAGGCTGGAGAACTATTCGGGCTGTCGAACAACCATGTAACCGGAGGCTGCAACTACGCGGTGCCTGGGCTGCCCATTATCGCTCCCGGAATGCTGGATGTTGCCGCCGGCGGACAAGACCCTGAAACCATTGGCCATCATTACAACGCCTATCCGTTCGTTGATGGCATCCCCGAAGTCGTACCCGCCGACACCAATCTTGACGCAGCCATCTTCAAGATTCTGGATGCTGACCGTGTCAGTTCCATGCAGCGGCAGCATTGGGATACGCCCGCTAATTACATCCCAATGGAGGTCGGTATGCGGGTTGCAAAAGTCGGCCGCACCACTGGCTTGACGCAAGGCGAGGTCGTTTCGGAGTTATTCGACTGCGAGCAAGTCGAATACGATATCGATATATGCGGCGGCAAAAAATACGTCTATTTCAAGTCCTTATTCGTCATAAGTTCGTCTAGCGGCATGTTTTCTCAGAGCGGCGACTCGGGTTCGTTAGTGATAAACATCGACAAGGATGGCAAGCATCATGCGGTAGGTATTATCGTGGGAGGCGATGGAACTGGCTTAACATTTGCTCTCTCCCTGCACCGTGTGTTGAGCTATTTTGATATTGAACTGGTCTCCGGCCACAATGCCTGACCAATCCCTGAGAGAAGCCCAAGAGGCCGCTAGGCAACTCCGGGAGACGCTTGCGCTACCGTCTTCGGCCGCAACCGTTTCGGCGTGGGTTGAGAACGGAAAGACCTGCCTAATGGTCCGGCTGGACCCCCGTTACGCGGGACAGGTCCATATTCCACAAAGGTTTCAAAGCTTTAAAGTTGAGATCCGGAGAAGGCTGCCCATAAAGGCTCAAAGTGACCTTTGATGCTTGACCGTCAAGCATAAGGGTCATATTGTTCGGGCCATGAACCGGCTCGACCGAAAGACGCGCGCCCAAATCCTCCACCTTCTCTGTGAAGGGCAGTCGATCCGCGCTGTGACCCGGCTGACGGGGTGCAGCAAGAACACGGTCGCCAAGTTGCTTGTCGAGGCCGGCCATGCCTGCGCCGACCATCAGGACAAGGCGCTTCGGAACCTGCCGTGCAAGCGCATCCAGATGGATGAAATCTGGTCGTTCGTTTACGCCAAGAACGACAACGTGAAGGCCGCCAAAGCCGCTCCTGCGACCGCTGGTGACGTTTGGACCTGGACCGCGCTCTGTGCCGATACCAAGCTGATAGTTAGTTGGCTGCTCGGCGCTCGCGATATGGACGCCGCTCTGGCGTTCACGTCCGATCTGCGGAGCCGGCTGGCGAACCGCGTCCAGCTCACCAGCGATGGGCATCGCCCATACCTGACCGCAGTTGATGCCGTTTTCGGGGACGAAGTGGACTACGCCATGCTGGTCAAAATATATGGTGCGGACCCGCAGGCAGAGACCCGCTACAGCCCGGCCAAGTGCGTCGGCGCAGAGAAGAAGCCCAAGATTGGCTCGCCGGACGAAAAGCATATCAGTACGTCATACGTTGAGCGTTCAAACTTGACGATGCGAATGCATATGCGCCGCTTCACGCGATTGACCAATGCGTTTTCAAAGAAGGTTGAGAACCACGCCGCCGCGATCGCGCTCCACACGATGTATTACAACTTCGTCCGCATCCATCAGACCTTGCGGGTAACGCCGGCAATGGCCGCTGGCGTAACCGACAAGCTGTGGGAAATGGACGATCTGGTCGCGATGCTTGAGCAATGGGAATTAGCCAACTTCAAGCCGGAATATCAATTTGTGGTCCGACGCTACGCAATCGGGAAGGGCCATTCCGTGAGCGTTCTGTGGCGCGGCGGCGAAGTCGATACGATCTTCGGATTCGAGAAGGAAGCGGACGCGCTGGAATGGATCAAGGATAAGTCGCGGGCGTGGCTACTAGCTAACCGCTAGGCGATTGCCGTCGCCCCGTGCAGGATAGCATTGGGATTCCAATTGGTAAAAACCTGAATTTGCGTGGCGTCTGGCTGGATTAAAATATCCAGAACCGCGTCAAAGTTTAGTTCTTCGTCTTCATCTCCCTGCATTCCATATTTTACCTTGATCGACATTTTCGCAGTCATGCGTCCGCAGGGCTTGTCGTTCATGGGGATCGGTAAGTCTAAACAGCGAACAAGGGCACCCGGCAGAATTGTAACCGGAGCTTTTGGATAATTCGTTCGCGGCGGAAATAGGCCATCAATTTCCGTTTCGGCATTGGCAACAAATAGCGACATTGGAGAAGGTGACCGATTTTGTAGTTCGACCCCAATTTGGACTTGTTCGAGTTTTCGAGGGCGTCCAGTCGATCCTCCAACATTTGCCAATGCCGGTCCTCCCTTTAGGTCAAAATGGACAACCGTTTGCACGTAAGCCAATTTGTTGCGAGGATTCATGCGCTCCAATATCTCTGAAATACGAAGCCATGATTGGGCCACGCAGGCGAATACGATGGCAACCGCCATCATGATCCACATAACAGGGACGCTGCCCATATATCCAGCCACCGCGGTCAACACCGCGGAGCCCACCGGCCAAATATAGACCTTGAAAAACGTGCCGGTAAGAATCGACCAGGCCGCGCTGAACCGCTGCCCCCAAGTAAGCGCCTGATCAACTCTGGTGCCCATTGGAGTTCCATATCACATCCCTCGGTTGTCCGCATGCGGCGCCTCTATTGTTAAACCGTTAACCAAACGGTTTATTTCGGGGTCATTTTTCAAACTGACCCACTGCCGCATCTTGACGAAGAGAACAGAAAAGGAACATTGTTCTTCATATGTTCCTGATGGGCCGACCTTCGGTTTCCGGACGGAGCAAGCCAATTCCAAGCCAATCCGGAGATCCGCCATGCTGAGGTTGTTTGTCGAAGAAGCCGCCGCCTTGACGTCGATCGCGCTGTTCGTCGGAATGATTGCGATCTGGGCGCAGGTCATCCCGCAGCTCTGAGGAACTTGGCGCGGCGCAGGTTGTGAACAAGCCGGCGAAAGACACGCCGAACCGGCCTCGCCCGGGCTTCGGGCGTGGACAGGAAGCCGCCCAGGCCTCACCATTTGGCCTTGAGTCGGTCGGCCGTGCCTCGTTCGCAGCGGTAATGGCGAACCGGTCCCGCCTGTGAAGGCCTCTCGACCCGATTGCCGCCATGAGCTCCGCTGGATTTGTCCATCTCCACGTTCACTCCGCCTATTCCCTGCTGCGGGGCTCGATCAAGATTGCGGCCCTGGCCGATCTCGCGAAGGCGGACCAGCAGCCGGCGCTGGCGCTGACCGATACCGACAACATGTTCGGCGCGCTGGAGTTCTCCGACAAGCTCGCGAGCTCCGGGATCCAGCCGATCGTCGGCTGCGCGCTGGCGGTCGAGTTTGGCGATCTCGAGCCAGGCACCCGGGGAACGCTGGCGACCACGCCGACGCGACTCGTGCTGCTGGCGGCCCGGGAGGCGGGCTACCGCAGCCTGATGCGGCTCAATTCCCGGGCGTTCCTCGAGACCCCGGTACATCAGACGCCGCACATCAAATTCGATTGGCTGGATGGCGAAACCGACGGCCTGATTGCCCTGACGGGAGGCCCGGATGGTCCGATCTCTCTGGCGATCACGGCCGAACAGGCCGCGCTTGCCGCCACGCGCTGTGATCGGCTCGCCGGGCTGTTCGGCGATCGGCTCTATGTCGAATTGCAGCGCCACGGCGTCGACAGCGAGCGCCGCGCCGAGCCGGCATTGATCGATCTTGCCTATCGCAAGGGGTTGCCCCTGGTCGCGACCAACGAGCCGTTCTTTGCGACGGCCGACGACTTCGAGGCCCACGACGCGCTGCTCTGCATTGCCGGCGGTCGTCTGCTGGCCGAAACCGATCGCATTCAATTGACGCCCGACCACCGCTTCAAGTCGCGATCGGAAATGGCGGTGCTGTTCGCCGATCTGCCCGAAGCGCTGGCGTCGACGGTCGAGATCGCGCAGCGCTGCGCCTATCGGCCGACGACCCGCAAGCCGATCCTGCCGCGTTTCACCGTCGGGGCGGCGAGCGGCGGCAACGCCGAGAGCGAGGAAGCCGCCGAACTGCGCAGGCAGGCCGAGCAGGGACTGTCGGATCGGATCGTCGCGCACGGCCTCGCGCTGGGCGCCAGCGAGGAGGACTACCGCGCCCGCCTGAGCTTCGAGCTCGATGTCATCACCCGGATGAACTACGCCGGCTACTTCCTGATCGTCTCGGACTTCATCAAGTGGGCAAAGTCGCAAGGGATCCCGGTGGGGCCCGGCCGCGGCTCCGGCGCGGGTTCGCTGGTGGCCTATGCCCTGACCGTCACCGACCTCGACCCGATCCGGTTCGGACTGCTGTTCGAGCGCTTTCTCAATCCCGAACGCGTGTCGATGCCGGACTTCGACATCGACTTCTGCCAGGATCGCCGCGACGAGGTGATCCGCTATGTCCAGGAGCGCTACGGGCGCGATCAGGTCGCGCAGATCATCACGTTTGGAACGCTGCAGGCGAGGGGCGTGCTGCGCGACGTCGGCCGCGTGCTGCAGATGCCGTACGGCCAGGTCGACAAGCTGACCAAGCTGGTGCCGCAAAACCCGGCGGCGCCGGTGACGCTCGCCGCCGCCATCGCCGGCGAGCCCAAGCTTCAGGCCTTTCGTGACGAGGATCCGGTGGTGGCGCGGGCCTTCGACATCGCGCAAAAGCTCGAAGGGCTGACGCGCCATGCTTCGACCCACGCCGCCGGCATCGTCATCGGTGACCGCCCGCTCAGCGAACTGGTGCCGCTCTATCGCGATCCGAAGTCCGATATGCCGGTCACCCAGTTCAACATGAAATGGGTCGAGCCCGCGGGGCTGGTGAAGTTCGACTTTCTGGGACTGAAGACGCTCACGGTGCTCGATGTTGCCGTGAAACTGCTGGCGCGGCGCGGCGTCACCCTCGACCTCGGCATGCTGCCCCTCGACGACAGCGAAAGCTACGCGATGCTGACCCGCGGCGAGGTGGTGGGGGTGTTCCAGGTTGAAAGCCAGGGCATGCGGCGCGCGCTCGTCGACATGCGCCCGGACCGCTTCGAGGACATCATCGCCCTGGTCGCGCTGTACCGGCCGGGCCCGATGGCGAACATCCCGACCTACTGCGCGCGCAAGCATGGCGACGAGATTCCGGAATTCCTGCATCCGCTGCTCGAGCCGATCCTGAAGGAGACCTTCGGCGTCATCATCTACCAGGAACAGGTGATGCAGATCGCGCAGGCGATGTCGGGCTATTCGCTCGGCGAAGCCGATCTGTTGCGGCGCGCGATGGGCAAGAAGATCCGGGCCGAGATGGAGAAGCAGCGTGCGCGCTTCGTGTCGGGCGCGGTGGAGCGCGGCATCACGCAGAGCCAGGCGGATACGATCTTCGAATTGCTGGCGAAGTTCGCCGATTACGGCTTCAACAAGAGCCACGCGGCGGCCTACGCCCTGGTGTCGTATCAGACCGCCTACATGAAGGCGCACTATCCGGTCGAGTTCCTGGCCGCGTCGATGACGCTGGACATGGGCAATACCGACAAGCTGTCGGAATTTCGCGCCGAGGCGCAACGGCTTGGCATCCGCGTCGAACCGCCCTCGATCAACCGCTCGGGCCCGACCTTCGACGTGGCCGACGGCAAGATCTTCTACGCGCTGGCTGCACTCAAGGGCGTGGGCGCCCATGCGGTGCAGCTGATCGTCGATGCCCGCGGCGACCGGCCGTTTGCCTCGATTGCCGATTTCGCGTCGCGGGTGAGCCCCAAGGCCGTCAACAAGCGCGTCCTCGAAAGCCTGGCCGCCGCCGGCGCCTTCGACGAGCTCGATGCCAATCGCGCCCGCGTCTTCGCCGGGGCGGATGCCATCCTTGCCGCCTGCCAGCGCAGCCACGAGGCCGAAGCGCTCGGCCAGAACGACATGTTCGGCGGGTCAGCCGACGCGCCATCGGTGCTGCTGCCGGCGATCGAGCCCTGGTTGCCGGCGGAGCGGCTGCAGCGCGAGTACGACGCGATCGGCTTCTTCCTGTCGGGGCACCCGCTCGACGACTACCAGACCGTGCTCAAGCGCCTGAATGTTCAATCCTGGGCCGAGTTCGCCCACGCCGTCAAGATCGGCCGCACCGCCGGGAAGGTTGCGGCGACCGTGGTGTCGCGGATGGAACGCCGCACCAAGACCGGCAACAAAATGGGGATCATCGGGCTGTCGGATCCGACCGGGCATTTTGAGGCGGTATTGTTCTCGGAAGCGCTCGGCCAGTTTCGCGACATGCTGGAGCCTGGCCTTGTCGTGCTGCTGCAGCTCGGCGCCGAATTGCAGGGCGACGACATCCGCGCCCGCATCAACAATGTTGAATTGCTCGATCAGGCCGCCGCCAAGACGCCGCTGGCGTTGAAGATCTTTGTCCGCGACGCCAAGCCGCTGGAGTCGATCGCAAAGCGGCTCCCGGGACCGGAGGCTGCGGCGACCGCCGGCGGCCGGCCGGTGGCCATCAGGGCGCCGCAGCCGACCGCCGGACCGAAGCCCAGCGGCAGCGACGGCGAAGTCAGCCTCGTCGTCATGCTCGATCTGGAAACCGAGGTCGAACTCAAGCTGCCTGGCCGCTTCAGGGTGTCGCCGCAGATCGCCGGCGCGCTCAAGGCGGTGTCCGGAGTAATCGACGTCCAGACGCTGTGAGCGTTCCCGGCGTGGTGCGGCCCGGACGCCAGTCCGCGCCCGCCGGGGCGTGCCTTCCGCCCACTGGGGGTGCGGGGGCGGCCCGGCCGGTTCCCGAGGCCAGCCAGCGGCGCCGGACCAACGCCGCGCCTGGGGAGGGCCGCCGGGAAGGCCCCCTGAAGGGCGCTTCCCGCCGGGCAGACGGCGGTTCCGGGCCGCGATCGCGCTTTGCGGCGCCGGCTGAATCCAGGGTGAAACTGGGCCCAATCCCGTGGGCCGAGGCTCTTGCCTCTAGGGGACGCGGCCGTTATAAGCGCGCCATCTCACACGGAAACATGGCTCAAAAGGCCGTCCGGTGGCATCCGGGCCGCAAGGTTCGTCATGCTCACACGTTTCCGGAGGAACCAACCGGAGAATACCTATGGCGCTTCCCGATTTTTCGATGCGCCAGCTGCTTGAGGCTGGCGTTCACTTTGGTCACCAATCCCACCGCTGGAATCCGAAGATGGCTGATTACATCTTCGGGGCTCGCAACAACATCCACATCATCGACCTCGCGCAGACCGTGCCGTTGCTGCATCGCGCGCTGCAGGCGGTGAGCGACACTGTCGCCCGCGGCGGCCGCATTCTCTTCGTCGGCACCAAGCGTCAGGCCCAGGACGGCGTCGCCGATGCGGCAAAGCGGTCGGCCCAGTATTTCGTCAACTCGCGCTGGCTCGGCGGCACGCTGACCAACTGGAAGACGATCTCCGGTTCGATCAAGCGGCTGCGTCATCTCGACGAGATTCTGTCGTCGACCGAAGGCCAGCAATACACCAAGAAGGAGCGGCTCGATCTGCAGCGCGAGCGCGACAAGCTCGACCGTTCGCTCGGCGGCATCAAGGACATGGGCGGGCTTCCCGACATGCTCTTCGTGATCGACACCAACAAGGAAGACATTGCGATTCAGGAGGCCCAGCGCCTCAATATCCCGGTGGCCGCGATCGTCGACACCAACTGCGATCCCAAGGGGATCACCTATGTGGTGCCCGGCAACGACGATGCCGGCCGTGCCATCGGTCTGTACTGCGATCTGATCGCGCGTGCGGCGATCGACGGCATTTCGCGGGCCCAGGGCGAGGCGGGTGTCGATATCGGCGCGCTGGCCAACCCGGTTCGCGAAGACGTTCCGCAGGTGCAGGAAAAGGCCGGCTTCCAGGGCCTCGCCGGACCGCGCGGCGTCGCCGACGACCTCAAGAAGCTGACCGGCGTGTCGGGCGCGATCGAGAAGAAGTTGAACGATCTCGGGATCTTCCACTACTGGCAGCTCGCCGAACTCGATCACGACACCGCGCACAAGATCGGCGAAGAGGTCGGTCTGCCGGGACGTGCGGACAGCTGGGTGGCCAAGGCCAAGGAACTGACCGCGGAAGCGGAATAACGACAGCGGCCATGATCCCTCGGATCCGCAATGCGGTCGCGGGTATCATGGTCTGAACAATAGTTGCGCGGCCGGAGCTCGCCGGCCGCGTCGCGTCCCGCAACTTCGGCCGGGACAGTTCGCATCCGGACGTGACGCTCTGTTGCCGCCCGCTGGTGCGGATTTCGGCGTTCACAGGCAGAGGACATTCTCATGGCGACGATTTCAGCGGCAATGGTCAAGGATCTGCGCGACAAGACCGGCGCAGGCATGATGGATTGCAAGCAGGCCCTCAACGAGACCAATGGCGAGATGGAAGCGGCCGTCGACTGGCTGCGCAAGAAGGGGCTTTCGAAGGCCGCCAAGAAGGCCGGCCGCGTCGCCGCCGAAGGTCTGATCGGCGCGGTGACCGCGGGGCCGCGCGGCGTCCTGGTCGAGGTCAATTCGGAAACCGATTTCGTCGGCCGCAACGAGCAGTTCCAGGGTCTGGTCAAGATGATCGGCCAGGTCGCGCTCGATGCCGGCGCCGACGTCGAGAAGATCAAGGCTGCCAAGGTGGGCGCAGTCACCGTCGAGACGGCGATTGCCGACGCCATCGCCACCATCGGCGAGAACATGTCGCTGCGCCGCGCCGCCGAGCTTTCGGTCGGCAACGGCGTGGTCGCAAGCTATCTGCACAATGCGGTCACCGACGGCCTCGGCAAGATGGGCGTCATCGTCGCGCTGGAGTCGACCGGCAAGAGCGATGAGCTGGCGGCTCTCGGCCGTCAGATCGCCATGCATGTGGCTGCCGCCAACCCGGCCGCGCTCGACCAGGCGGGCCTCGACGCCGACGTCGTGCGCCGCGAAAAGGACGTGCTGGCCGACAAGTATCGCCAGCAGGGCAAGCCGGAGAACGTGATCGAGAAGATCGTCGAGTCGGGTTTGAAGACCTACTACAAGGAAGTCTGCCTGCTCGAACAGGCCTTCATTCACGACAGCGGCAAGTCCGTCGGCCAGGCCGTCAAGGAGGCCGAGGGCCGCGTCGGCGCGCCGATCAAGGTCGCCGGATTTGTGCGCTATGCTCTTGGCGAGGGAATCGAGAAGCAGGACTCCGATTTTGCCGCCGAGGTCGCGGCTGCCGCCGGCCCGCGCTGACCGCGACGGCCACGGAATTCGCGCTGGCGCGGACCTGAAACGATCGTCTCCGATCTTCAGGTTTGCGGTCAGAGGTGACGCGCAAGAGATTGGAATCGTGCGAGGCTTGCGGCTGACCAGATTCGATTCGCCGGCCGGTGCCGGCAGGAGCGCGCGCCATGGGTGAACCGGTCTATCGACGCGTCGTGGTAAAACTTTCCGGCGAGTACCTGGCCGGCCCGAAGCCGTTCGGAATCGACCAGACGACCATCGATCGCGTCGCCGACGACCTGATCTCGGCCCGCGCCTTGGGCGTCGAACTGGCCGTCGTGATCGGTGGAGGCAACATCTTCCGCGGTGTCGAGGTCTCGGCCCAGGGCGTCTCCCGGCCCACCGGCGACACCATGGGCATGCTGGCGACCGTCATGAATTGCCTTGCGCTGGAAGCGGCGCTCGAGCGCCAGGGACAGCCTGCCCACGTGCTGTCGGCGTTCGTCATGCCCGAGATCTGCGAGCTGTTTACCCGCGCCAACGCGCTGCGCTCGCTTGCCGAAGGCAAAATCGTGCTGTTGGGCGGCGGCACCGGAAATCCGTTCTTCACCACGGATACCACCGCCGTGCTGCGCGCCGGCGAGATCGGCGCCCAGGCCGTGCTCAAGGCGACCAATGTCGATGGCGTCTACAGCGCCGACCCGAAACAGGACCCCAAGGCCCGGCGATTTGACCGTCTGACCCATTCGCAGGCGCTCGACGGCGGCTATAAGGTGATGGACGCGACCGCCTTCGCGCTTGCCCGCGAGACCGGTGTGCCTATCATTGTGTTCTCGATCGCCGAAAAGGGGTCGATCGGGGCGATCCTGAGCGGGGCCGGACGGGGCACGATTGTCGCAGGATAGGCACCGCGCGCCGTGGGCGCCGCCGTGCAAGACAGCAACGCGAGTGAGAGGGACAGGCCATGGCCACCGGGAGTTTCGATATCAACGAATTGAAGCGCCGCATGCAGGGCGCAACCAATGCGCTCAAGCACGAACTCGGCGGGTTGCGTACCGGACGCGCCGCGGCCTCGATGCTTGAGCCGGTGCAGGTCGAAGCCTATGGCAGCCACATGCCGCTCAACCAGCTCGCGACCGTCAGCGTGCCCGAGCCGCGGCTATTGTCGGTGCAGGTGTGGGACAAATCCATGGTGCACGCCGTGGAGAAGGCGATCGTCAACTCCAATCTCGGGCTCAGCCCGGCCACCGAGGGTCAGGTGCTGCGCCTGCGCATCCCGGAGCTCAACGAGGAACGCCGCAAGGAGCTGGTCAAGGTTGCGCACAAATACGCGGAAGCCGCGCGCATCGCGGTGCGGCACGTCCGTCGCGACGGCCTCGACGTCGTGAAGAAGCTCGAAAAGGGTCACGCGATTTCCGAGGACGATCAGGAGCGTTTCGCCAACGAGATCCAGAAGGCGACCGATGCGACGATCGCGGAAGTCGATCAGTTGCTCGCGACCAAGGAAAAGGAAATCCTCACGGTTTGAGGAAACCCCCGATGTCCAACGGCGCCCTGTCTCCACCAGATGTTGCGACCCGGCCGGATACGCCGCGGCATGTCGCGATCATCATGGACGGCAATGGGCGCTGGGCTTCCGCCCGCGGACTGCCGCGCGGAGAGGGGCACCGCCGCGGCGTCGACGCGCTGCGGCGCGTGGTGCGTGCCGCGCACGAACTGGGCATCTCGTATCTGACGATCTTCTCGTTCAGTTCGGAGAACTGGTCGCGCCCGGCCACCGAGATCGGCGACTTGTTCGGGCTGCTGCGGCGTTTCATTCGCAACGACCTCGCGAGCCTGCATCGCGACGGCGTCCGGGTGCGGGTCATCGGCGAACGCGAGGGGCTGGAGCCGGACATTCGCGACCTGCTGACCGAAGCCGAAGAACTCACCCGCAACAACTCGGCCCTGACATTGGTGGTGGCGTTCAACTACGGCTCGCGCCAGGAAATCGCGCGCGCGGCGCGGCGGCTGGCGGTCGAAGTGGCCGAGGGGCTGCGCGCCAGCGATACCATCACCGCCGATACGCTGGGCAAGTACCTGGATGCGCCGGATATTCCCGATCCCGACCTCATTATCCGGACCAGCGGCGAACAGCGGCTGTCGAACTTCCTGATGTGGCAGGCCGCCTACAGCGAACTGGTGTTCGTGCCGATCCACTGGCCCGATTTCGACCGCGCGGCGCTCGAGAGCGCGATCGCCGAATATTCGCGGCGCGAGCGCCGTTTCGGCGGTCTCGCCGCCAAGACCGCATCGTGACCGGCGTGGCCGATGATCGCGCCGTCGCGGCCCCTGGTTCGGACCGAGGCGCCAGGAATCTGCTCACCCGCGTAGCTGCCGCCGTTGTGCTCGCTCCCGCCACCGTTGCCATCGCCTATGCCGGCGGGTGGTGGTGGGCGTCGCTGGTGACGGTGGCCGCGATCGGCCTCTATGTCGAATGGCTGATGGTGGTCGGCGCGATGCAAAGGCCCTGGGCCGCGGCCGTCGGTGCCGCGGCGCTGGCGTTGGCGGGACTGGCCGTCGCCGCCAACCGGATCGGCGCGGCCGCAGCGCTGATCGCGATCGGTGTGGTCGGCGCGGCCGCGAGCTCCTCGTCGCGGCGGTCGTGGGCCGGAAGCGGGCTGCTCTATGCGGGGATGGCGCTGGTGGCTGCCGTCCTGGTGCGCCACGATCCGCAGACGGGTTTTGTCGCTCTTATCTTCGTTCTGCTGGTGGTTTGGGTCACGGATATCGGAGGCTACTTCGCCGGACGCAGCATCGGTGGTCCCAAGCTGTGGCCGCGCGTCAGCCCGAAGAAGACATGGGCCGGCGCGGTCGGCGGACTTGCGGCGAGCCTGCTGATCGCGGTCGCGGTGGCGGTGCTCGGCTTCGGCGCCTTGACGACGCTGCTGCTGCTGGCGGCGGCGCTGTCGGTGGTGTCGCAACTGGGCGACTTGTTCGAGTCTGCGGTCAAGCGCAAATTCGGCGTCAAGGACTCCAGTCACATCATTCCCGGTCACGGTGGACTGCTCGACCGGTTGGATGGTTTCGTCGCCGCGATCGTGATCGCGGCATTGATCGGTTTCATGCGCGGCGGCGCCGACGGCGTCGGCCGCGGTCTTTTGTTCTGGTGACGATGATGAGCGCAGTACCCCTGAGAACAGCGGATCGTGACCGGGCCCGACGACAGCGCGTGGTGACGGTGCTCGGCGCAACCGGCTCGATCGGCGACAGCACCATGGATCTGCTGCGCCGGGGCGGCGACCAGTTCCGGGTCGAGGCCGTTACCGCCAACAGCAACGTCGAGGCGCTGGCGCGGCTGGCGCGCGAGTTCAACGTCAGCTTTGCGGCGATCGCCGACGAAAGCCGCCTTGGCGAGCTGCGCGCGGCCTTGGCGGGAACGGGGATTGCCTGCGGATCAGGCGAGGGCGCCGTGATCGAGGCAGCGGCGCGGCCGGCCGAATGGGTGATGGCGGCGGTCAGCGGCGCGGCGGGGCTGCGGCCGGCGCTGGCGGCGATCGATCGGGGCGCGACCGTGGCGCTGGCCAACAAGGAGTGCCTGGTTTGCGCCGGCGAGCTCTTCATGCAGCGCGCGATGAAGGCCGGCGCCCAGGTGCTGCCTGCGGACTCCGAGCACAATGCGCTGTTTCAGGCGCTCGGCTCGGGCAACCGCGAGGAGTTGAGCCGGGTCATCATCACCGCGTCCGGCGGTCCGTTTCGGACCTGGCCCGTCGAGGCGATCGAGCAGGCCACGCTCGAACAGGCGCTGAAACACCCGAACTGGACCATGGGCCAGAAAATCACCATCGATTCCGCCTCGATGATGAACAAGGGATTGGAGGTCATCGAGGCCGCCCACCTGTTCGCCCTTTCGGCCGACGAAATCGACGTGCTGGTGCATCCGCAGTCGATTATCCACGGCATGGTCGAGTTCGCCGATCGCTCGGTGGTTGCGCAGCTCGGCGCCCCCGACATGCGGACACCGATCGCGCATTGTCTAGGCTGGCCCGACCGGATCCCCGGACCGGCCGCGCGCCTCGACCTGGCGGCGATCGGGCAACTGACGTTCGAGGTCCCTGATCTGAAGCGCTTTCCGGGGCTGCGATTGGCTTTCGAGGCGCTGCGAGCCGGTGGGGGTGCCGCGACGGTCTTCAACGCGGCCAACGAGATCGCCGTCGCAGCCTTCGTTGCCCGCAAGATCAAGTTCGGCATGATTGCCCGACTGGTTGAGGCGACCATGGCGGCCGCGGCGCGCGATGGCACCGCGAGGGCGCCGGCCACGGTCGAAGAGGCGCTTGCCGTTGACCATAGTGCGCGAAATATCGCTGCCACCCTCTTGCCTCAAATTGCCGCAAAGGCATCCTAAAGGTTTGGGGATGGAGCCCGGTGCTCCAGGGCGGGGGACCGGATGGTTGAGTTTTTTCTTCATAATCTCAATAGCTTGACGCATATTTTGGTCGGCTATGCGGTTCCTGCTTTGTTCGTTCTGGGCATCGTGGTTTTCTTCCACGAGCTCGGACATTTCCTGGTTGCGCGCTGGGCCGGGGTGAAGGTCGTCACATTCTCGCTTGGCTTCGGCCCCGAAATCGCGGGCTTCAACGACCGCTACGGCACGCGCTGGAAGCTCTCCGCGGTGCCGCTCGGCGGCTATGTCAAATTCTTCGGTGACGACAGCGAGGCGAGTACGTCGGCATCGCCGGCGCTCGCGACCATGAGCGAACAGGAGCGCGCCGTCAGCTTTCATGGCAAGTCGGTGGGTCCACGCGCGGCCATTGTCGCCGCCGGACCATTCGCCAATTTCGTGCTGGCGATCCTGATTTTCGCTGGGCTGTTTTTCTTCTACGGCAAGCCGAGCACCACCGCCCAGGTCGAGTCCGTGGAGCCGAACAGCGCCGCCGCGGCTGCAGGCTTCCAGCCCGGCGACGTCGTCACGGCGATCGATGGCAGTGCCATCGAGAGCTTCACGGACATGCAGCGCATCGTCAGCACCAGTGCGGGCGAGCGCCTCACGTTCATCGTCAAGCGGGCTGACGCGACGGTGACGCTGCAGGCCACGCCGGAACTGCGTGAGCGCAAGGACACCTTTGGCAACGTCCATCGCCTGGGGGTGCTGGGGATTACGCGGGCAACGTCGCCCACTGAAGTCGCGACGCGACCGGTCGGTCCGGTGGCTGCGCTCTGGCTGGGCGTGAAGGAGACCTGGTTCGTCGTGGATCAGACGGGCCGCTTCCTCGGCGGGCTGTTCCGCGGCAACGGGGGGATGGACCAGGTCGGAGGACCGATCAGGATCGCCCAGATCTCGGGACAGGCTGCGACCCTCGGGTTGCCGTCCCTGATCCATCTGGCGGCTGTTCTGTCGATCTCTATCGGGCTTCTTAACCTCTTTCCGGTTCCCTTGCTCGATGGTGGACATCTTATGTTCTATGCCATCGAGGTGGTGCGCGGGCGCCCGCTGTCCGAACGGGCGCAGGAACTGGGATATCGTTTCGGGCTAGCCCTGGTGCTGATGCTAATGATTTTTACGTTCTACAACGATATCCTGCATCTGCCGGGCTCATAGCCACAATTGCTCGCCGTGGCCTACCAGCAACGTATTGGCGAGAAATTGGAATTGAACTGCGAAACGTCGTTTGCCAGCCCGCTAAAATTGGCTACAAGCGACGACGAATCTGGGGAATCTGCCGGCCTGCTGGGGAGCGGGCGGGCACTGGAATGACAAGGTCGCTTGGCGCATGAAAGTTGGAATGCGAGTGCTAAGAGGGTGCGCAGTTGCGGCCCTCCTCATGGTCGCTCTGCCTGTTGCTGCGGTGGTATCGGCGTCGCTCGTTTCGTCGCCGGTCGCGGCACAAACGGCTTCGTCCATCGTGGTCGAGGGGAACCGGCGCGTCGAGGCCGAAACCATCCGTTCATATTTCAAGCCGGGCCCTGATGGCCGCCTGGACACCGGGCGCATCGATGATGCCCTGAAGGCGCTGTACGAGACCGGGCTGTTCCAGGACGTCAAGATCAATCAGGCCCGCGGCCAGATCATCGTGACCGTGGTCGAGAACCAGGTCATCGGCCGCGTCGTGTTCGAGGGCAACAAGAAGGTCAAGGACGAGCAGCTTACGTCCGAGGTCCAATCCAAGCCGCGCGGCACCTTTTCGCGCGCCATGGTGCAGTCCGACACGCAACGAATCGCGGAGATCTATCGGCGTTCAGGCCGTTACGACGTTCATGTCGAGCCGCAGATCATCGAGCAGCCCAACAACCGCGTGGATCTGATTTTCAAGATCACCGAGGGGGCCAAGACCGGTATCAAGACGATCGAATTCGTCGGCAACGTCGCCTTCTCCTCGTACCGTCTGCGAGACGTGATCAAGACCCGCGAGTCTAATCTGCTGAGCTTCCTGTCCGGCGCCGACGTCTATGATCCCGATCGCGTCGAGGCCGACCGCGATCTGCTCCGGCGCTACTACCTCAAGAACGGCTATGCCGACGTTCAGGTGGTTGCCGCGCTTACCGAATATGACCCGCAGGGCAAGGGCTTCATCGTGACGTTCACGATCGAGGAGGGTCAGCAGTACCACGTCGGGGCGGTGCTGTTCCGCTCCAGCATTCCCTCGCTGGTCGGCGACTCGCTTTCCGGTTTGTCGCGCGTCAGCGTCGGCTCGGTCTACAACGCCGAAGCGCTCGAGAAGTCGGTCGAGGAAATGCAGATCGAGGCTTCCCGCCGCGGCTACGCCTTCGCGATCGTGCGGCCAAGCGGCGAGCGCAATTTCGAGGCCAAGACCGTCACGATCACCTTCGCGATCGACGAGGGCCCTCGGACCTACATCGAGCGCATCAACGTCAAGGGCAACACGCGGACGCGCGACTATGTGATCCGGCGCGAATTCGATATCTCGGAGGGCGACGCCTACAATCGGGCGCTGGTCGACCGCGCCGAACGCCGCCTGAAGAACCTCGACTACTTCAAGACCGTGAAGATCACGACCGAGCCCGGCTCGTCGAGCGACCGCGTTATTCTCAACGTGGATCTCGAAGAGAAGTCGACCGGTGAGTTTTCGGTGTCCGGCGGCTACTCGACGTCCGACGGGTTCCTGGGCGAGGTCAGCATTTCCGAACGCAACCTGTTCGGAAAAGGTCTCTATTCCAAGGCGACCGTGCAGTTCGGCCAGTACGCGAAGGGCATTACGGTTTCCTTCGTCGAGCCGTACCTGCTCGATTATCGCATCGCGTTCGGCATCGACGTCTTCGCCCGCGAGCAGGAAGCCAACTCCTACGTTTCCTACAATACCACGACCTATGGCATCAGCCCGCGGCTCGGCTTCCAGCTCCGCGAGGACCTGACGCTGCAGCTGCGCTATTCGCTGTATGACCAGCAGATCTCGCTTCCGAGCTACATGTCCAACTGTAACAACCTGCTGGGGCCGAGCTTCAATCCGACGCCCGCGTATATCGCGGCCGCTGGCATTGCCGATCCCACTGGAACCGGCTTGGGGTGTTACAATGACGGCGAATCCTCGCTGCCGATCCGCCAGGAATTGGCGGCCGGTGCCAAGCTGACCTCGGCTGCGGGCTTCACCCTGACCTTCAACACCCTTGATAACAACAAGAACCCGACATCGGGCCTGTTGGTCGACTGGCGTGAAGACTTCGCCGGCGTCGGCGGCGACGTCCACTATCTGAAGACCTCGACCGACCTGAAATACTACCAGCCGCTGGTGGCGGATATCGTCGGCCTGATCCACCTGCAGGGCGGCATCATGAACGAGGTCGGCAACGACGGCCTGCGCATGCTCGACCACTTCCAGATGGGCCCGCAACTGGTGCGCGGCTTCGCGCCCAACGGCATCGGACCGCGCGATATCACCTATGGGACGACCGACGACTCGCTTGGCGGGACGAAGTACTGGGGTGCGTCCATCGAGGGGCAGTGGCCGTTCTGGTTCATGCCCAAGGAAGTCGGCCTGAAGGGGGCGGTCTATGCCGACGCCGGCTCGCTCTGGGACTACAAGGGGCCGACCTCGTGGGCGCAAACGGGCGAAATCAATGGGACGGTAAATGGTGTGCATTGTAACTGCGCCATGACGTACGACAACGAGTACCTGGTGCGGTCGTCGGTGGGCGTGGGTGTGATCTGGGCGTCTCCGTTCGGTCCACTGCGGTTCGACTATGCGGTGCCGATCACCAAGAGCCCGTATGACCGCGTCCAGCAGTTCCGTTTCGGAGGTGGAACTACGTTCTGAGGTCCCGCGTCTGTCGGACTGCGGCAGGAGGAATTGCGCAGCTGACGTTCTTCAAAGCACCGGCACGGTCGACGCTTGCGCAGATCGCGGCGTTGACCGGAGCCCAACTGATCGACACCGGTCGCGCCGGCCAGCAGATCAATGGTCTGGCAGCCCTGGATCGCGCCGGTCCCGGCGATCTCACTTTTTGCGACAGCCGCAAATATGCCGACCAGCTTGCCCGCACGCGCGCGGGGGCATGTTTCGTGGGCGAGCGGCTGGAGGCGGCCGTGCCGTCCCACGTCGCCGTCTTGCGCGCGGCCGACCCCTATCGTGCGTTCGTCGCGATCGCGCGCGAACTTCATGCGGATTCGCTGCGACCCCAGTCTTCGTTTGCAAACGATGGCGTCGCCCCGTCCGCGGTGATCCACCCGTCCGCGCGCCTGGAAGACGGCGTGGTCGTCGATCCGCTCGCGGTGATCGGTCCGGGCGTCGAAATCGGTTCGGGCACGGTGATCGGCGCCAACGCGGTGATCGGTGCCGAGGTTAAGATCGGCCGGGATTGCAACATCGGGATCGGGGCCTCGATCCTGTGCAGCCTGATCGGGAACGAGGTGATTATCCATCCCGGCTGTCGGATCGGTCAGGACGGCTATGGCTACCTTGCCGGCCGCGAGGGCCTGATCAAGGTCCCGCAGACAGGCCGTGTCCTGATCCAGAATGGCGTCGAGATCGGCGCCGGAACCACGGTGGATCGCGGCGGGCTTCGTGATACTGTCATCGGGGAGGGCACGAAGATCGACAATCTGGTTCAGGTCGGGCACAACGTCGTCATTGGGCGGCATTGCATTGTGGTCAGCCAAAGCGGGATCGCCGGCAGTTCGGTGCTTGGCGATGGGGTGGTGCTTGGGGCCAGGGTGGGCGTCAGCGATCACGCCAGGATTGGTGACGGAGCCCAGATCGCGGCGCGCAGCAGCGTTGTGGGCGAGGTGCCGCCTGGGGTGAAATGGGGCGGCTCTCCGGCAAAACCCATCAAGCAGTTTTTCCGCGAGATCTTCGAGCTCGAGCGGCTGGGACGCGAGGGCTCCCCGAAGCCGGAGAGCTCGGATGCCGCAAAGAAGGGGCTGGGTTGATGGAGGCGCCGATTTCGTTTGAAACGATTGATATCTCCGCGATTCAGAAAATTCTGCCGCATCGCTTTCCGTTCTTGTTGATTGACCGGGTCATCAACGTCCGTTCCGACTTCAGCGGCATCGGAATCAAGAATGTTTCGGTCAACGAGCCGCAATTCAGCGGCCATTTTCCGGGCCGGCCGATTTTCCCGGGCGTCTTGATGATGGAAGGCATGGCCCAGACTGCGGGCGTCATCGGCATGAGCATCACGGGCGAGACCCAACGGCCGACCAGCGTGTATTTCCTGACGATCGACAAATGCAAATTTCGCAGGCCGGCGCATCCGGGCGACGTCGTCGAATACCACATGCATCTCATCAACCGGAAGCGCGACATGTGGTGGTTTCACGGGGACGCCAAGGTCAGCGGTGTGACCGTTGCGCAGGCGGATATCGGGGCCATGCTGGCCGACTGACGCGGGCGCGCTGCTGGGCCGCTGGGACATGGCCCGAGGCGTTGCAACCATTCCGCTTGCGAAGCAAGCTATCCTGGGAACAGGGCAAATCATGCAGGACGCCAACAAGTGAGCACGATCGACTCGACCGCCCGCATCGAGGACGGCGCCGTCATCGGCGACGGAGCTTCGATCGGGCCCTTTTGCGTGGTCGGCGCCAATGTGACGATCGGTCCCGGGTGCCGCCTGGTGTCGCACGTCAACGTGGCGGGGCACACCACGATCGGGGCCAACTGCATCATTCACCCTTTCGCGTCGCTCGGCGGTCCGCCCCAGGATCTCGGCTATCGCGGCGAACCGACGCGGCTGGAGATCGGCGCCAATTGCACGATACGTGAATCGGTGACCATGAACGTCGGCACGGTCAAGGGAGGAGGGCTCACGCGGGTCGGCGATCGCGGATTCTTCATGGCCTACAGCCACGTCGGTCATGACTGCAGCGTCGGCAACAATGTCATCTTCGCCAATTCCGCCACGCTTGGCGGTCACTGCGAGGTCGGCGATTTTGCCTATATCGGCGGGCTTTCGGCCGCGCACCAGTTCGTTCGGATCGGCGCGCAAGCGATGGTGGGGGGCGTTTCCGGACTGCGAGGCGATGTCATCCCCTACGGGATCGTCAGTGGCCAGTTCGCGCACCTGGAAGGCCTCAACGTTGTCGGCATGCGCCGGCGCGGATTCACGCGCGAGCGGATGCGGCTGATCCGGTCGTTCTATGGCGACATATTTCACGCCGGTGGCGTGTTCGCCGCGCGCCTTGCTGGCGCGGATCATTGGGCCGAGAAGGATCCGGCGATCGCGGAAATTCTGACGTTCATCCGCAGCGGCAAGAAGCGGCCGCTTTGCATGCCCTATTCCGATGGTGGCGGCGCGTGGTCCCCCGACCCGGAATGACCGCGCATCTCCCCTTGAGCGCCTCGGTCGGATTGATCGCTGGAGCGGGCAGCCTGCCGTTCGCCGTCGCCGCATCGCTGCAAGCCCGCGGCATCAGACCGGTGCTGTTTGCCGTCCGGGGCTATTGCGATCCCTTGCAGCTTGCTGCCTATACCCATCACTGGGTGGCTCTTGGGCAAGTCGGTCGATTGACCCGGCTGATGCGTGCCGAGCAGTGCCGCGACATCGTCTTCATCGGCGCACTGGTGCGTCCGGCGCTGTCTGAAATTCGATTGGACTTCGGGACCCTTCGCGTCATCCCGCGGATTGCGGCGGCGTTGCGCGGTGGCGACGACCATCTGCTCACGAGCGTGGCCCGCATCTTCGAGGATCATGGTTTCCGGTTGCTGGGAATTCAGGACGTGGCTCCCGACCTGCTGATGCCGGAGGGGCCATTGGGGCGAACTGCGCCCGACGCGGACGCGTCGGGGGACATCGACAAGGGTCTGACGGCGTTGCGGGCGATCAGTCCGCTCGATATCGGGCAGGCGCTGGTGATCATCGATGGCCACATCGTCAGCGTCGAGGATATCGAGGGAACCGACGGCCTGCTGGCGCGGATCACGAGGTTGCGCGATCAGGGCCGGATCCGGGCCAGTCGGGGCCGCGGCGTGCTGGTAAAAGCGCCGAAGGCCACCCAGGATCTGCGTTTCGACCTGCCGACTTTGGGGCCGAAAACGATCGAGGGGGTGGTTGCGGCCGGCTTGCGCGGCGTGGCGATCGTCGCCGGCAAGGCGATCGTCGCCGAACCGCAGCAGATCGTCGAAATCGCCGACAAAGCCGCGGTGTTTGTCGTCGGTGTGCCGGCATGACGGCAACCCCGGCCGCGCCCTGCAGGATATTCCTGATTGCGACGGAAGAATCCGGCGATCGCCTCGGCGGTCAGTTGATGGAGGCACTCCGCGCACGTTCCGTAGCCGCGTCATTCGCCGGCATCGGGGGGCGTGACATGGCTGCGCAGGGCTTGGCCTCGTTGTTTCCGATCGAGGAGCTGTCGATCATGGGGCTCGCATCGATCCCGCGGCGCCTGCCCGTGATCCTGCGCCGGATCCGGGAGGCGACGGCGGCCGTGCTGCGCGCGCGGCCGGACGTGCTGGTGATCATCGACAGCCCCGATTTTACCCATCGCGTGGCCCGCCGGGTGCGGCGGGCGGATCCGTCGATTCCGATCGTGGACTACGTGTCGCCCACGGTCTGGGCCTGGCGCCCCGGCCGCGCCCACGCCATGAGGCAGTATGTCGACCATGTCCTCGCGCTGCTGCCTTTCGAGCCCAGGGCCCATCGCGACCTGGGAGGGCCGCCATGCACCTATGTCGGCCATCCGCTGGTCCAGCAACTCGCCACGCTGAGGCCCGATCCGGCCGAGCAGGCGCGTCGCGCCGCTGCTCCGCCGGTCCTCCTGGTGTTGCCGGGCAGCCGCCGCAGCGAGATCCGTCACCACATGCACGCGTTCGGCGAAACCCTCGGTCGGCTGATCGCGGCGGGGATCGACTTCGAAGCGGTGCTGCCGACCACGCCGCATCTGCGCGATACCGTGGCGGCCGCGCTGCGAGACTGGCCGGTCCAGCCCCGCCTCGTCACCACCGAAGCTGAAAAGAAGGCCGCGTTCTGCGTGGCGCGCGCCGCGCTTGCCAAATCAGGCACCGTGACCCTCGAACTCGCGCTCGCCGGCGTGCCGATGATCGCGGCTTACCGGGGAACGGCGATCGAGGCCTGGGTGGCACGCCGGATGGTCCGTGTCCCCACGGTCATTCTCGCCAATCTCGTCGTTGGTGAAAGCGTCGTTCCCGAGTTCATGCAGGAAGACTGCGTGGCCGACAAGCTGGCGCCCGCGCTGCGCGACATTCTCGCCGACACCCCGCAGCGGCGGCGGCAGATCGAGGCATTCAGCCGGCTCGACGACATCATGTCCGTCGGTTCGCGCGCGCCGAGCGAACTCGCCGCCGATATCGTGATCGCCGCCATGCGACCACGTTCGACGCCATGACCTGGCTTTAGCCGACGCCTGGCAATAATGCCAGCCGCCGACCGAAACCAGGATGCGATCACTTGCGCTGGGCGAGCGGTACGTAGTCGCGCTTCGGGCTGCCGAGATAGAGCTGCCGGGGGCGCGAAATCTTGTAGTTCGGTTCCTGAATCATCTCGCTCCACTGGCTGATCCAGCCGACCGTGCGCGCCACCGCGAACAGCACGGTGAACATCGAGGTCGGGAAGCCGATCGCCTTCAGGGTGATGCCCGAATAAAAGTCGACGTTCGGATACAGTTTCCGCGAGATGAAATATTCGTCGCTGAGCGCGACCTTTTCCAGCTCCATCGCGACCTTCAGCAGCGGGTCGTTCTGGTGGCCGGTTTCCTTGAGGACCTCGTAGCAGGTCTGCTGCATCAGCTTGGCGCGGGGGTCGTAGTTCTTGTAGACCCGATGACCAAAGCCCATCAGGCGGATCTTGCTGGTCTTGTCCTTCACCGCCTGGATGAACTCGGGGATCTTGTCGACCGATCCGATCTCGGCAAGCATCTGCAGCGCGGCTTCGTTGGCGCCGCCATGGGCCGGTCCCCACAGGCAAGCGATGCCGGCGGCAATGCAAGCGAACGGATTGGCGCCCGAGGAGCCGGCACCGCGCACGGTCGAGGTCGAGGCATTCTGTTCGTGATCGGCGTGCAGAATGAAGATGCGATCGAGTGCCTTCGACAGCACCGGATTGACCTCATATTCCTCGCACGGAACCGCGAAGCACATCCGCAGGAAGTTCGAGGTGTAGTCGAGCGAGTTCTTCGGATACACGAACGGTTGCCCGACCGCGTACTTGTAGGCCATGGCCGCCAGCGTCGGGACCTTGGCGATCATGCGCATCGACGCGATCATCCGCTGCTTCGGGTCGTTGATGTCGGTGGAGTCGTGGTAGAAGGCCGCCAGGGCGCCGACCGACGCCACCATCACCGCCATGGGATGCGCGTCGCGGCGAAATCCCTGGAAGAACCGAGCCATCTGCTCGTGAATCATGGTGTGGTTCGTGACCCGCTGATCGAAATCCTTCTTCTGCGCCGGGTTCGGCAGTTCGCCGTAGAGCAGGAGGTAGCACGTCTCCAGGAAGTCACCCTGGGCGAGCTGCTCGATCGGATAGCCCCGATACAACAGCACGCCCGCATCGCCGTCGATGTAGGTGATCTTGGATTCGCAGCTTGCCGTCGAGGTAAAGCCGGGGTCGTAGGTAAACAGGCCGGTCTGGGCGTACAGCTTGCTGATGTCGATGACATCGGGGCCGACGGAACCGCTGTAGACCGGGAAATCGACGCTCTGGTCGCCGATCTTGAGCGTTGCCTGCTTCGTATTGGTTGTTGCATCCATCGTGATTGTCCCCGGATGTGATCGTTGAACACAGACGAACTCGCGGGGCCAAAAACGGGTGCACGCGAGCTTGCCGGAAGCGCCGGGATTAATGGGTAGCTTATTGCTGTGTGCACTGCAAGATGTGGAAATCCGAGCCGATTTCAGGACGACGGCAAGGCCTGATCCGCCAACCGCGCCAGGCATTCCGCCCGTCCGACGACCGCCAGAACGTCAAATATGCCCGGCGAGGTGGTCCGTCCGGTGAGGGCCGCCCGCAGCGGTTGGGCAATGGCTCCCAGCTTGAGCTCGTGGCCTTCGGCAAAGACACGGACCGCGGCCTCGGTGGTTGCCGCGTTCCACGGTTCGACCCCCGCCAGGGCGTCGTGCAGCTGGGCGATCAGCTGGCGCGCTTCGGGGGTGAGCAGCGCGGCCGCTTTCGGCTCGACCTGCAGCGGACGATCGGCAAAAATGTAGCTTGCGCTGTCCACCAGTTCCACCAGGGTCTTGGCGCGCTCCTTCAGCCCCGGCATCGCCCGGAGCAGCTGGGCGCGCGTTTCCGGCGTCAGTTTGGCCTGAACCGCCGCGCCTGCCGGCAGAAAATTCAGCACATCCTCGAAGGCCGCCACCAGCGCCTGGTCGTCGGTGTGACGAATATAGTGACCGTTGAGGTTCTCGAGCTTGGCGAAATCGAACCTGGCAGCCGACCGGCCGATGGCCGGCAGGTCGAATAATTCGATCATCTCCTCGGTGGAGAAGATTTCCTGGTCGCCGTGACTCCAGCCCAGTCGCACCAGGTAGTTGCGCAGCGCCGCCGGCAGATATCCCATCGCGCGGTAGGCGTCGACGCCGAGCGCGCCGTGGCGC
>JBKQQE010000488.1:0-5965 GCA_052326245.1 Xanthobacteraceae bacterium
GGTCAGCAGGCATTGATGGATGACGTCGACCGCCGTCTTCGGCGCCAGCCATTTGCACATCGCCGCTTCCGCCGTGTGCGGCCTGCCCGCGTCCCTCAGCGCCAGCGTGTGGTAGCAGAGCTGGCGGGCCGCAGCGATCAGCGTTTCGCCTTCCGACAGCGGGAAAGTGACGCCCTGGTTGACCGCAAGCGGCGCACCGAAAGCGTGGCGCTCCTGGATATAGGCCCAGCTTTCGTCGAGCGACGCCTGCGCCGCACCCAGCACCTGCAATCCGATCAACGCGCGACTGAAGTCGAATCCCTGCATCACCTGGACGAAACCCGCGCCTTCATCGGCCAGCCGGTTCGCCGCCGGAATAACGACGTCGTCGAAGAAGATCGAACTGCGGCCGATCGCCTTGCTGCCGAGATCGTTGAACCGCAGTGTCGTAATGCCGGGTGTGTTCATCGGCACAAGAAATGCGCTCACGCCACGCGCCTTGTCCGCGATCGAACCGGTACGGGCGAACAGCACGATGGCATCGGCCTGATCCGCCATGCTGATCGAGGACTTCTCGCCCTTCAGGATATAGCGATCGCCATCCCGGCGCGCTGACAGGGCGAGGTTGGCGGCGTCCGAGCCGCCGCGCGGCTCGGTCAAACCGATGGCGACGATGGCATCACCGGAAATGATCCGCGACAGCCATTTCGCCTTGATGTCGGCGGCGGCGTGCGAGGCGATGATCTTGCCGTTCAACGAGCCGAGGATCTGGATATAGGCGACGTTCAGGTCGGCGTAGGCGATCGCCTCCGCGATCAGTCCGCTGGTGACGCTCGGCGCGCCCAGGCCGCCAAACTCCTCCGGAAGCTCCGGGGCGATGAGACCGAGTTCGCCCATCGCGCGGACCAGGGCGCGATCGACGCGGCCGGCCTGCTCCCGCCTCTGGTAGTCCGGCGCGATCCTTTCACGCGCGAAGCGCTCCGCCGTCTCTCGAAACGCTGCCTGGTCCTCGCTGAAATCAAGCATGACACTGCCCCTTAGCCGGCCATGGTCAGACCGCCCGAGACGCTCAGCACCTGCCCGGTGACGAAGGCCGCGTCGTCGCTTGCAAAGAAGCAGATTGCGCCGGGCAGATCGTCGGGCCGGCCGATCCGGCCAAGCGGGATCGAGCGGCGAAAGGCTTCCTGAAGCTTCTCCGGGTTCGCCGCGGCGGCAAGAAAATTATCGAGCAGCGGCGTGTCGGTCGGCCCCGGGCAAACCACGTTGAAGGTGATGCCCGCGCGGGCGTGTTCGCGGGCCAGCGTCTTCGACAATGCCACCAGTCCGGCCTTGCACGCCGCATAGACCGCCTCGCCCGACGAGCCGACGCGCGCGGCATCGGAGGCCACGTTGACCACGCGTCCGGCGCGTCGCTCGACCATCTGCGGCAGCACCGTGTGGTGCATGTTGAGCGCGCCGGTGAGGTTGATCGCGATCAGCTTCTGCCATTCTTCCGGCGTGGTCTCGAGAAACGGCTTGAACACATCCCACCCGGCATTGTTGACCAGCACGTCGACCGGCCCGAGGGCCGAGGCAACGCGCGCAACCGCTCCCTTTACCTGGGCGTAATCGGCGATATCGCAGACGAACGCCTCCGCCTCCCCGCCCTGCTCCTTGATGGCCTGAGCGGTGCGGCGCGCGCCGTCGAGATTGACGTCGAAGACCGCGACCTTGGCGCCCTCCGCCGCAAGCCGGCGACAGGTCGCCCCTCCGATCGCCCCGCCCCCGCCCGTGACGATTGCAATCTTCCCGACCAAGCCTCGCATGCCCGCGTTCTCCGGTTTTTCACGATCGACCGCGTCCACCACTAGTCCAACTCGGATTTTATGTCAATATATTGATATATATCAGCGCGAGGGAGCAGCTCAGCGGAGCTATCAGCTTGAATCTATGGCAGTATTTTTTCCTGAAACAAACCCTGACACGCTTCGCCAAGGGTCTCCGCACCGCGGCGTCCGGCCTCGCCGGACGTCGATCGCAGCCCCGCCCGCTCCGTCCGTTACGGCCGCTCCCGCGCCCTCTCGTGCTGCGCCATGCCGACCTCCTTGTAGTCGTAAGTGGGATAGAATTCGGTCCGGTAAGTCCCCCACGCGGTATCTTCCAGCACCCGGTTCACCTCACGCAGTCGCGAAGCCGCCAACCGAAGCGTGATCACCTGGCCGATGCCCATGGCGACAACCCAGCTCACCACCTCGACGCCCTCGGGCGGAAATGCCTTGTAGAAGCCCTGTCTCGACAATTGGGTGTTCAGCTCGGCGAGCGGTCGCGATTGGTCGTGCTTCAGGAAGACCGTGAGCAGAATGGCGTTGTCCAGGGTCGCGACTGCGGTCGACGCCGGCACCGCGGACTGCGCCTGCGCCATCGTCGGCAGGCTGCACAACAGCATTACGCTCGCCATGACGGCGGAAAACGGATGTCGCATGGAGGTCTCCGGGGTTGCAGACGTGTCGGGGGATGTCTTTGCGGGGCCTCGGTCCGGCATCGGCGCAGCAACTGCGCGCAACGCCGTCGCGGCTCCGATCACATAGAAGCAAGTTCGAACGACCAGCGCATGTTGCGTCACGCTGGCCCCAGATGACTTTATTGTGAGCATGGTCAGCCGCCGGTCGGCCGTCCGCCGCCCCGGATCGATGCGACCCCGGACACGAACGCAAACGCTGACATTTTCGATCCCGGGTCGCAAAAAATGAATTGGACGCAGCATGCATTTGGCCGAACATGGGCGGGAAAACGCCTGGCGCGCGGACAACAACAAGAACGGGAGGCAAAATGGAGCTGCAGGGAAAAGTGGCCGTCATCACCGGTGGAGCCAGCGGCATCGGGCTGGCCACCGCACGGGCGTTGGCGCGCGCAGGAGCAACGCTGGTACTCGCCGACATCGAGGCGACGGCTCTCGATGCTGCGGTCGCCGAATTGAAGGCCGGCGGCACGGATGCGATGGGCGTGCGCACCGACGTCGGCGATCGCGCGTCGGTGCAGGCGCTGGCCGACACGGCCTGGAGCCGGTTCGGCGCGGTCCATGTCCTGTTCAATAACGCCGGCGTCGCGGTGTTCGGCCCGACCCAGGAGATGAGCCATTCCGACTGGGAGTGGACCATGCGGGTCAACCTGTGGGGCCCGATCCACGGTGTCGAGTGTTTCACTCCTCGCATGATCGAACAGAAGCAGGGCGGTCACGTCCTGTTCACCGCCTCCTTCGCCGGCCTGGTCGGCAACCGTTCGCTCGGCCCCTACTCGGTATCGAAAGCGGCGGTGGTCTCGCTGGCCGAGTGCCTCGCCAAGGATCTCAAGCCCCACGGCATCGGCGTGTCGGTGCTGTGCCCGATGCGTGTCGCCACCAACATCAATGAAAGCGAGCGCAACCGCCCCGCCGACCTGAGCGGCTCGACGTCGATGGCCTACGAGGAGGCGAAGAACACGCCGCAGGAGGGCCGCGTGCTCGATGCGGATGCTGTCGCCGGGCTCGTCGTCGCCGGCATCCGGAACAACGAACTCTACATCATCTCGCACCGGGAGACGGGCGTATTCGTGGAGCGGCGCTTCGAACGCCTCAGGGTGGCGATGACGCAAGCGCTCTAGCAGCGGGTGTCGCCGCCCGCGCCGTGATCCACCGGGCGCGCCACCCGAATGTTGGCGCGGACCTAGTGGTCCGATTCCAACATTTGCATCCCATCTCAGCAGGCGCTTTGCAAATGTTGGAATCGAAGGACCACTAGCCAAGTTAAAGTGGCCAGATGCAAACTGACGTCGTCTCGCCGTCATCTTGCTCCCGGTAGGAGCGCTTAATTCGCATCTGCAGCATGGCCGCGGACGACCTGATCTTTGATCGGCATCAATGCGATTCAGCCCGCCAGCGCGTGCTTTACGGGCAAAGATTTTCCGTTCCTGCACGGACAACGAAAACCAAGACAACGAGGGAGGTCGACATGACGGAATCCCCGATGTGGCTGGACTGCGGGGCTACCTGCGCCAAATGCGGTGAGCGTCTGGTCGCTCCCGAGTGGTCGGAGTTCGTCAGCGAGCGGCTGATCCTCAATCTCTGGGCCTGCACCAGCTGCGGCGACCGGTTCGAGACTCCGGCTTGCAATGCCGTCCCCGGCGATCCGGCCAACACCGCGACTCTGGTCGAAACGGCCTTTCCGCTGCCGGCGTGAAGGGGTGGCAGAGCACGCCGCCCTTGGAGACATGAGCCAGCCGGCCGCCAATGGCGGCGAGCGGGTCGCTGCGGCGCTGCAGGCGCATGGCGTGCGACTGCTGTTCACCCTGTGCGGCGGGCATATCTCGCCGATTTTGGTCGCCGCCAAGGCCCGCGGCCCGCGCGTCATCGACGTGCGCGACGAGGCCACCGCGGTGTTCGCGGCCGACGCGGCGGCGCGGCTCACCGGCGTGCCGGGGGTCGCCGCGGTCACCGCGGGTCCCGGCGTCACCAACATGCTGACCGCGCTCAAGAACGCCGAGCTCGCGCAATCGCCCGTGATCGTGCTGGGCGGCGCGGCGCCGACCGCACTGCAGGGGCGCGGCGCGCTGCAGGACATCGACCAGGGCCCGGCGGTCGCGCCCCATGTCAAGCTTGTGACACGGGTCCGCCGCGTCCGCGATCTGGTGCCCGCGATGGAGGACGCCTTCGCGGTCACCCGCGCGGGCGTGCCCGGGCCGGCCTTCGTGGAGTGTCCGGTCGACCTGCTCTATGACGAAGCCAGCATTCGCGCCTGGTACGACGAAGCCGGCGGCAAGGGATCGTCGATCCCCGACCGGCTGCTGCGCTTCTACCTCAAACGCCACGTCGGGCGCATGTTCGCGGGCAGCGGCAGCGCGAGGCAGCCGCAGCCGCGCCCGGTCGCGGCGCCGGCGCCGCTTGACGCCAAGATCGACGCCGCCGCGGCGCGCGTTGCCGCGGCCACGCGGCCGCTGCTGGTGATCGGCAGCCAGGCGCTCGCGCTCGCGGACGACCCCTCGCAGATCGCCGCCGCCGTGTCGCGCCTGGGAATCCCGGTGTATCTCTCGGGCATGGCGCGCGGTCTGATGGGGCGCGAACACCCGCTGCAGATGCATCATCATCGCCGCGACGCGCTGCGCGAAGCCGACTGCGTGGTGCTGGCCGGCGTGCCCTGCGACTTCCGCCTCGACTACGGCCGGCACATCCGCCGCACCGCTACGCTGATCGCCGCCAACCGCAGCCGCAAGGACGCGCATCTGAACCGGCGCCCCGATATTGCGGCGATCGGCGACGCCGGCGCGTTCCTGATCGCGCTCGCGGGCGCGGCGGGCGGCGACGCGCGCCGCGACGACTGGATCGCCGCGCTGCGCGGGCGCGACCAGGCCCGCGAGGCCGAGATCGACGGCCAGGAACAGGCTGCGGGGGCGCACGTCAATCCGGTCGCGCTGCTGCGCGCGGTCAACCGGGCGGCGGGCGACGACGCCGTGTTCGTCGCCGACGGCGGCGACTTCGTCGCGACCGCATCCTACATCGTCAGGCCGCGCGGTCCGCGCGGCTGGCTCGACCCCGGCGTGTTCGGCACGCTGGGGGTCGGCGCCGGCTTCGCGCTCGGCGCGGCGCTCTGCCGCCCCGGTGCCGAAGTGTGGATCCTGTTTGGCGACGGCGCCTGCGGCTGGAGCCTTGCCGAGTTCGACACTTTCGTGCGGCACGGCATCCCGGTGATCGCCGTCGTCGGCAACGATGCGTCCTGGACTCAGATCGCGCGCGAACAGGTGAAGATGCTGCATGACGACGTCGGCACCGTGCTGGCCCGCACCGCCTATCACGAGGTCGTGGCGGGGTTCGGCGCGGAAGGCATCGAGGTGAAGACCACCGCCGAGGTCCCCGACGCCCTCACGCGGGCCTGCGCCGCGGCCCGGGCCGGAAGGCCGGTGCTCGTCAACGTCTGGCTCGACCGTAGCGACTTCCGCGAGGGATCGATTTCGATGTGAGCCGGCGCGGCCGGGTCCG
>JBKQQE010000489.1:0-11240 GCA_052326245.1 Xanthobacteraceae bacterium
GCAGTGCGCCCGACCCGGTCGATCCCGCCGTCATCTTCATCCTCCCGTGATCTCTTGTCAGATCGTTGCGGGAGACTAGTAGCCTGTTTCAGAGGCTCGCGAAACGCCCGCGGCGAACGCACGCGAGCTTGCCGGCCTTCGCCGGCAACGGCGACATCCGGCCCGTGCGGGCCGAATGCCTTTCGACGGCAAGATCAGGTGGGTTTCAGTTCGAACGCGTTGATGTCCTGCGCCCGCTCCGACTTGGCGGCGGCGCGGTGATCGGTCGCGATCGCCACATAGACCGCCGGCAACACGAACAGGGTGAACAGCGTTCCCACCGACATGCCCGCCACCACCACGAGGCCGATCGAAAACCGGCTGGCCGCGCCGGCGCCGTTGGCGACCAGCAGCGGCAACAGACCCGTCACCATCGCCGCCGTCGTCATCAGGATCGGCCGCAACCGCACCCGCGCCGCCATCTCGATCGCCGAGCGGCGGTCGAGCCCTTCCTTGAGCTGCAGCTCGTTGGCGAACTCCACCATCAGAATGCCGTGCTTGCTGATCAGTCCGACCAGGGTCAAGAGCCCGACCTGGGTATAGATGTTGATCGTCGCCACGCCGAAGAACAACGGAATCAGCGCGCCGCTGATCGCCATCGGCACGCTGATCATGATCACCAGCGGATCGCGCAGGCTTTCGAATTGCGCCGCCAGCACCAGGAAGATGATGATCAGCGCGAAGCCGAACGTGACGGCGAGCTGGTTGCCTTCCTGAACATACTGGCGCGCATCCGCCAGGTAGTCGTGGCCAAAGCCCTTCGGAAGCTGCTGTGCCTGGCTCTCGAGGAAATCGACGGCCTTGCCGATGGTCACGCCCGGCATCGGAACGGCCTGGAAGGTCGCCGAATTGAGCTGGTTGTAATGCGTCAGCGCGTTCGGATCGGTGGCGGTCTCGATCGACACCAGGGTCGACAGCGGCAGCTGCTGACCGTTCGGCGCCGAGACGTAGTACTTGCCGAGCATGTCCGGCGACAGCCGCATGTTGCGCGGCACCTGGGGGATGACCTGGTACGAGCGGCCCTCCAGATTGAAGCGGTTGATGTAGTTGCCGCCGAGCAGCACCGCCAGCGAACTGCCGATCTGCTGCATCGAGATCCCGAGTTCGTTGGCCTTGGAACGATCGATCTTGATCCGCACCACCGGCTGGTTGAAGTCGAGGTCGCTGTCGGAAACGATGAACAGGCCGCTCTTGCGCGCCGCGGCCTTCAGCTTCTGCATCTGCTCGTAGACGGCCTGGAAGCTGCTGGTGGAGTTGATCGCCATCTGCACCGGCAAGCCACCGGGCCCGCCCGGCAGCGGCGGCAGATTGAACGCGAAGGCGTTGACGCCCTCGACCTTGCCCAGTTCCGCCTGCACCGGCTGCTTCATCGCGGTCGAGGAGCGCTTGCGCTCGTCCCACGGCTTCAGGATCATGCCGGCGATGCCCTGGCTCGGACCGTTGATGCCGTTGATGACGAAGCGAAGGTCGGTCTCGGGAAACTTGGCGAAGGCCTTGTCGAGCTTGTCGCCGTAGAAGTCGGTGTAGTCGATATTGGCGTATTTCGGCGCCTTGGTGATAGCGAACAGGATGCCCTGATCCTCTTCGGGCGCGAGCTCCTTGGACGAATTGAGATACATGAAGGCGACCAGGCCGAGAATGGTGGCGGCGAACAGCATGGTGATCGGCCGGTAGTCGAGCGACCGGTCGAGCTGGCGGCCGTACCACCGCGTGGTGGCGCGGAACACCCGATCGACGATGCGGGCAAAGCGGCCCTGCTCCACATGGGTCAACAGCACCGAACACATCATCGGCGACAGCGTCAGCGCGATCACGCCGGAGACGATCACCGAGCCGGCGAGCGTGAAGGCGAATTCCTTGAACAACGCGCCGGTGACGCCGCCGAGGAAGCCGATCGGCGCGTACACCGCCGCCAGCGTGATGGTCATGGAAATCACGGGGCCGACGATCTCGCGGGCGCCTTCCAGCGATGCCCGCACCGGGGATTTGCCCTCCTCCAGGTGGCGATGGATGTTCTCCACCACGACGATGGCGTCGTCGACCACCAGGCCGATCGCCAGCACCATCGCCAGCAGCGTCAGCAGGTTGAAGCTGAATCCCATGGCCAGCATCAGGATGCAGACGCCGACCAGCGACAGCGGGATCGTGACCACCGGAATGATCACCGAGCGCAGCGACGCCAGGAACAGGAAGATCACCACGATGACGATACCGACCGCTTCGATCAGCGTCTTCTCGACCTCGTCGATCGACGACTGGATAAACTTGGTCGAATCGTAGGCGACCTTCATCTTCAGCGACGGCGGCAGGTTGCGCTCGATGTCGGGCAACAGGCTGCGCACGCCCTTGACGATACTGAGCGGGTTGCCGAGCGGGGTCGCCTGCACGCCGATGAAAATCGCGTGCTGGCCGTCCATCGCGACGCTGGCATCGGTACTCTGCGCCGCCAGTTCGACCGAAGCGACGTCCTCGATCCGCACCAGGCCGCCGTCCTTGGCCTTGATGGTCATCCGCTTGAACTGTTCGAGATTGGTGAGGTCGGTATTGGTCGAGATGTTGCTGACCGTGAAATACCCCTTCGACTGTCCCGCCGCGGCCTGGAAATTGTTGGCCTGGATCGCGGCGGCGATGTCGGTGGCGGATACGCCGCGACCCGCCATCCGCGCCGGGTCCAGCCAGATCCGCATCGCGAAGGTCTGGCCGCCGAGGATGTCCGCGGACGCGACGCCGTCGACGGTCGACAGGATCGGCTGCACCACACGGGTCAGATAGTCCGAAATTGCCGAGCCCGTCAGTTCGTCACTGGAGAAGCCGATATACATCACGGCGGTGGTCTGCCCGGTCGATTTCGAAATGATCGGGTCGAACGCTTCCTTCGGGATCAGGTACTTGACCGAATTGACCTTGGCCAGGACTTCGGTCAGCGCCGAGTTCGGATTGACGTTGAGCTTGACGTAGACCGAGATCGTGCTGGTGCTCAGGACCGAGGACGAGGTGATGTAATCGACGCCCTCGGCGGAGGCGACCGCCTGCTCGATCGGCGTGGTGATGAAGCCCTGGATCAGCTCCGGGGCGGCGCCGGGATAGACGGTCGTCACCGTGATGACGGTGTTCGACAGCTTCGGATATTGCCGAATCGGCAGATTCAACGCCGCGTTGAGACCAATCAGCAGGATCAGCAGGCTGACGACCAGCGACAGCACCGGCCGCTTGATGAAGATATCGGTGAAGACCATGTTGCCTGTTCCCTGCCTCAGTATCGCGGCGGCTTGGCCGGATTGGCGGGCGGCCCATCTGGAGAAATGACGACGGCCGCGCCCGGCTGCAGCTTGAGCTGGCCGACCGCGACCACGCGGTCGCCGGCGTTGAGGCCGGACAGAACCACGGTGCGGCCATCAATACGCGTACCGGTGCGCACGAAAGTGCGATCGGCGGTGAGCCTGCTCTCGCCCTTGTCGTCCTTGCCTTCCTTGATGACGAAGACGGAGTCGCCATACAGGGTGTAGTCGACCGCCGTTTCCGGAACGGTGACCACGGGCGGTTCGGGCGGCAGCACCACGGTCGTGGTCGCGAACATGCCCGGTTTCAGGCTGTGATCGGAATTGTCGATCGTCGCCTGGATCTTGACGTTGCGCGTGTCCGAATTGATCTGCGGCTCGATCGCGGTGATCTTGCCCTCGAACGCCCGGTCCGGATAGGCGTCGACCTTGATCCGCACGGTCTGGCCGACCGCCAGGATGGCGCGATCCTTCTCGGCCGCGGTGAAATTGAGGAACACCAGCGACAGGTCCGTCAGCGATACGATCTGGCTGCCGGCGCTGAGGTACTGGCCGAGTTCGACCTTGCGCACGCCGAGGTCGCCGCTGAACGGCGCCCGGATCAGCTTCTGCGAAATGATCGCCTCGGTCTTGGCGATCGAGGCGTTGGCCTGGTCGAACGACGCCTGGTTCTGGTCGACCGTCGCCTGCGGGCCGAACTGGCGGGCCGCCAGCGATTTCGAGCGATCCAGCGCCAGCGAGGCCGCCGTCGCCAGCGCCTTGAAGCTGGCGAGATCGGCCTGGTCCGGCTCGTCGTAGAGCTGCACCAGCGGATCGCCCTGATTCACCTTGGCGCCGGCCTCGAACAGGATCTTGGTGATGCGCCCCGCCACATCGGTCGTCACGTCGACCTGGTGGACCGCGGCGAGGTCGCCGATCCCGGTCAACAGGTGCGGAATCGTCTCCGATTTGGCTTCCACCACCGACACCGTGATCGGCGGCGGCTTCATGTTCGCGAAGAATTGCGCGATCATGTGGCTGCGAAAGGTGTTGAAGCCCCAGAGCAGGCCGACCAGCAGCACCAGCAGCAAGCCGACGATGATGGACCAGCGCAGCATCCGCACCGGCCGCGGATGCGGCTTTTCCTCGACCGGCTTTGTCGAATGTGGCGCGTCGGTTGAAATCGTCATGTCATGCACTTTCTGACACCAGCTGTGTCTCATTCGGACGCACGGACGACGCGCGATCCAGATAAGTGGCGAATACGTGCTCTTTAAGGCCCAGACCGCGAAGAATGAACTCGCAAATCTGGCGCTCCAGGTCCCCTTTATTGCGGTACGGCAACGGCGTGATCTTGGGAATTCGGGTCAATGCAACCATGTGGATCATCTGGTGGGCGAACCAGAACAGATTCATCGGTTCGCCGATGCTGGCCACCGCGTCACCCGCCCGCACCGCCCGCTCCAGCGATGCCGTGAAGATGGGACCGACGATCTCGCCGATCTTGCCGTACAACAGCCGCGCAAACTCGCCGTCCTCCAGATAGCTGGAGAGCAGGAGCTTCATGCGCCGGAAGTTGTCGTCGTCGGGCAGCTCCACCGCCTGCAGGAAATGCCGGACCATTTCCCTGATCAGTTGTACGAGGGTCTCGGTGGACGGCTCGAGCGACTGCAACCGCTGCAGCTCGCCATCGGCCTCGCAGGCTTCGTCCAGGATGACGGCATAGAGCGCTGATTTCGTCGCGAAATGCTTGAACAGCAGGCCTTCGGAGATGCCGGCCGCGGCGGCGACGCTCTTGGTCGTGGTGCCGGCAAAGCCGTGCCTCGCAAAGCAGGCTTTCGCCGCCGCAAGAATCGTTTCCCGGCGGGCACCGCTGGTCAATCTGATTGGACGCATGCGCTAAGTAAGCACTCACTTATAAGCGGGTCAAGAACGTTTTGCAAATGCGAATGATCTGCAAATCATCCCACCGATCGGCGCAGACACCAGGCCAACCGGCTTCAAACCTGGCCGCCCAGTAACATAAATCAGCACCTTTTCAATGTCTTAGAAAAGCATGCAGGATTGCCTCGGGCTGTCGCGCGTGGCTGGCCAGCAGGCCGCCGCAGCCTCGCCTCGATGCTCGGCCGCGTGTCCGCGACACCAGGCTGCGGTCAGGCCGATCCTTGTGGTCCGGCGGACGCCTCGGCGCGTCGTCGGCAGTGATCGCAGCGTGAAGCAAGACCGCAAGAGCCGACACGCTGCTCTGCGCCCATCCCTTCCCGATCCGACTTTGACGAACCGCGCCAGTATGCGAGGGATGAATCGCGGCCGGGTCCGACGGCCCTGGCCGCACGGGAGGTGACAGATGGTTGTGCGCGCGGGGCGTGAATTCCTGGCCATTCCTGGCCCGACGACGATGCCCGACGAGGTGTTGCGGGCGATGCATCGTCCGGCGGTGGATATCTACGCCGGTGAGCTGATCGCGATCACCGAGAGCCTGCATGCGGACCTCAGCAAGCTGTTTCGCACCCGCGGGCGCTCCTACATCTACATCGCCAATGGCCATGGTGCGTGGGAAGCCGCGCTCACCAACGTGCTGTCGCACGGCGACAAGATCCTGGTGCTGGAAAGCGGCCGCTTCGCCGTGGGATGGGGCGAGGCCGCCGCCCAGCTCGGTCTCGAAACCGAAATCCTGAAAGGCAGCTGGACCGCGGCGGTGCGGCCGGCCGAGGTCGAGGCGCGACTGCGGCAGGACCGGGACGGCCGGATCAAGGCCGTGCTGGCGGTCCAGGTCGATACCGCCTCCGGCGTCGCCAACGATATCGCGGCCATCGGCAAGGCGATCCGCGCCGCCGGACACGATGCGCTGTTCATGGTCGATGCCGTGGCCTCGCTCGGCTGCGTGCCCTTCGACATGGACGACTGGTCGATCGACGTGGCGATGTCGGCCTCGCAGAAGGGGCTGATGACGCCCCCCGGGCTCGCCTTTGTCGCCGCCGGCCCCCGCGCCCGCGCGGCGCATCGCGACGCCAATCTGCGCACGCCGTACTGGGACTGGACCGCGCGCGAGGGGCTCGAGCACTACCAGAAATACGCCGGGACGCCGCCGATCCATCTGATGTACGCGCTGCGTCAGGCGCTCGACATGATGCAGGCGGAAGGCCTCGACAACATCTTCCTGCGCCACCGCCTGCTGGCCGAGGCGGTCCGCCGCGCGGTCGGCCGCTGGTCCGAGGCCGGCGCGCTCGCCTTCAACATCACCGCGCCGTCCGAGCGGTCGGACACCGTGACCACGGTGCGGGTCGAGGGATCTCCCGGCGCGGCAGAACTCAAGGACTTCTGCCGCGACAAATGCGGCGTGGTGCTCGGCAGCGGCATCGGCGCGCTCGCCGGCGCCGCGTTCCGGATCGCGCATATGGGGCACATCAATGCGCCCATGGTACTCGGCACCCTCGGCGTCATCGAAGTCGGCCTCGACGCGCTTCGCATCGCCCACGGCAATGGCGGCATCCTCGCCGCGACCAATTGGCTCGGAGAGACCGTACCGGCTTGACGGCGTCCGCGGCCGGCAGTGTCATCATGGCAAGCAATGCCGCGGCGGCTATCGTCGCATCCCGCGCCGCTGTCGGGTGCGGGCTCAAAACGAACACGTGAGGGGAAACGCCATGGACTTTGAATTCGTCGACGTAAAACAGAGCGGCCGCGTCACGGTCGTGACCCTCAATCGGCCCGAGGTCATGAACGCCCTGCACAAGCCCGCCCATTTCGAATTGCACGAGGTCTTCAACGAGTTTGCCGCCGATCCCGAGCAGTGGGTGGCGATCATCACCGGCGCGGGCGATCGCGCCTTTTGCGCCGGCAACGACCTGAAGTGGCAGGCGGCGGGCGGCGAGCGCGGCTGGAATGCGAGCGGCTTTGCCGGGCTGACGGCACGGTTCCACTGCGACAAGCCGATCATCGCCGCCGTCAACGGCGTCGCGATGGGCGGCGGCTTCGAGACCGCGCTGGCCTGCGACCTGATCATCGCGGCGGAAAACGCCACCTTCGCGCTGCCGGAGCCGCGCGTCGGCCTCGCCGCCCTCGCCGGCGGCCTGCATCGGCTGCCGCGCCAGATCGGATTGAAGCAGGCCATGGGCATGATTCTGACCGGCCGGCACGTCTCCGCGCGGGAGGGCTTCGAGCTCGGCTTCGTCAACGAAGTCGTGCCGGCCGGCGAGGCGCTGCGGGCGGCGGAACGCTGGGCCGGCCTGATCTGTCAGAACAGCCCGATGTCGATCCGCGCCTCGAAGCAGACGGCGATGCAGGGATTGAACGTCACGCTCGCCGAGGCGATCACCGAGCAGCGGGAATATCCCGCCGTACGGGACATGCTCGCATCGGCGGACTTTATCGAAGGTCCGAGAGCCTTCGCCGAGAAGCGGCCGCCGCGCTGGCAGGGCAAATAGCCGAGCGGCGCCCTGCAAGCGACAGCTTGGCCGCTACAGCATCATGCTTTAGCGCCCGGTGAACTTGGCCGGCCGCTTCTCCAGGAACGCGGTGACGCCCTCCTTGAAGTCCGCGGCGGCGCCCGCCTGCTGCTGGCATTGCCGTTCGAGGTCGATCTGCTCCTCGAACGAGTTCTCGGGGCTGTCCCAGTAGAGCTTGCGAATGAGCGACAGCGCCACCGTCGGCCCGTTGGCGAGATCGTGCGCGAGTTTCAGGGCCTCCGGCATCAGCACGGCGTCATCGTACACGCGGTTGACGAGCCCCCAGGACAGTGCCGTTTCCGCCGGCAATCGCTCCCCCAGCAACGACAGTTCGAGCGCGCGCGCCCGGCCAACCAGCCTCGGCAGCAGCCAGGTCGAGCCGCAATCCGGCACCAGCCCGATGCGACGGAACGCCTGCAGGAAATAGGCGGACCGAGCCGCCACGACGATATCGCCCATCAGCGCGAAGCTCATGCCGGCGCCGGCCGCGGGGCCGTTGACGGCGGTGACCAGCGGACAATGCAGGTGCCGAACGCGGCGCAGGAACGGGTGAAACGCGGTTTCCAGCGTCGCGCCCGCATTGCGCCGGACCGCACTGTCGTTGTTGTTGCGCCCCTGCAGATTGGCCCCGGTGCAGAAGGCCCGCCCAGTGCCGGTCAGGACCACGCAGCGGACCTCCGCGCGCCGGTCATCGATGGCGTCGAGCGCGTCGCCCAGCCCCTGCAGCATGTCGACCGAGACGGCGTTCATGACCTCCTGGTGGTCGAGCCGCACGATGGCGACCGCCGCATCGAATTCCACGGTGACGTGCTTGAATTGCATATTTCCCTCCCTGATCGGCGCTGCCTTGATCGCCGACGTATTGCTCTGCTTCGGACGCGGATATTCGGAGCCCCGGCGCCGGTTGTCCATGGTCGTGAGCGGATCGCCTCGCCTTGCAATCCAGCTATGAAGGTGCATGCCGAATGGGCAAGCGCCTACGACCAAGGCTTCTCCGCTGCTGCCGAAACTGCTATTTGTGCCCAGATGCATGCGCCCGCCAAAATTGCCATCCGGCATTCCACCTGCCCGCACGACTGTCCGTCGGCCTGCGCGCTCGACGTCGAGGTGATCGAGGGAACCCGGATCGGACGGGTCCGGGGGTCGAAGCAACAGACCTACACGGCGGGGGTCGTCTGCGCCAAGGTCGGCCGCTACGCCGAACGCATTCATCACCCCGACCGCCTGCTGTTTCCGCTGCGTCGCAGCGGACCCAAGGGCTCGGGCGAATTCAGCCGCGTCAGCTGGGACGAGGCGCTCGACGAGATCGCGAACCGTTTCAACGCCGCCGAGCGCGAGTTCGGCAGCGAGGCGGTGTGGCCCTATTATTATGCCGGCACCATGGGGCTGGTGATGCGCGACGGCATCAACCGGCTCGCTCATGTGAAGAAGTATTCGCGGTTCTACAGCACCATCTGCTCCAACATCGCGCATGCCGGCTTCGCCGCCGGCACCGGCAAGATTGCCGGCGTCGATCCGCGCGAAATGGCGAAATCCGACCTGGTCGTGATCTGGGGCACCAATCCGGTGTCGACCCAGGTCAACGTGATGACCCATGCCGTTCGCGCGCGCAAGGAACGCGGCGCGCGGATCGCGGCCGTCGACGTCTACGACAACGACACCATGAAGCAGGCGGACATCAGAATCATCCTGCGTCCCGGCACCGACGGCGCCTTCGCCTGCGGCGTCATGCACGTGCTGTTCCGCGACGGCTTCGCCGACCGCGGCTATCTCGAACGCTACACCGACTGTCCCGCCGAGCTGGAAGCGCATCTGTCGAGCCGCACGCCGCAATGGGCATCGGAGATCTGCGGCGTGCCGGTCGCCGATATCGAGGATTTTGCGCGGGCCGTCGGCGAGACCAAACGAAGCTTCTTCCGACTCGGCTACGGCTTTACCCGCAGCCGCAACGGCGCGGCGCAGATGCACGCCGCGCTGTGCATTCCCGCGGTTACCGGCGCCTGGCAATACGAGGGCGGCGGCGCCTTCTTCAACAACGCCTCGATCTGGAAGTTCAACACCTCGACGATCGAGGGCAAGGAAGCCATCGACCCCGGGATCCGGGCGCTCGACCAGTCCCGGATCGGCCCGATCCTGACCGGCGATCCCGAGGCGTTGCACCACGGCCCGCCGGTCAAGGCGATGCTGATCCAGAACACCAATCCGGTGAATGTCGCCCCCGAACAGACCCTGGTCCGCCAGGGCTTCGCGCGGCCCGACCTGTTCGTCGCCGTCCACGAGCAGTTCATGACCGAGACGGCGCGAATGGCCGACATCGTGCTGCCGGCGACGATGTTCATGGAACACGACGATCTCTATTACGGCGGCGGTCACCAGCACATTTCGGTCGGATCGAAACTGATCGATCCCCCCGGCGAATGCCGCTCCAACCACGAGGTGCTGCAGGCGCTTGCCCCGCGCGTCGGCGCCCGCCACCGCGCCTTCGACCTGACCCCGCGCGAGATCATCGACGAAACGCTGAAATTGAGCGGCCACGGCGGCATCGAGGCCCTCGAAGCCGACCTGTGGCGCGACCTGCAACCTGACTTTCGGGCGTCGCACTATCTCGACGGCTTCGGCCACACCGACGGCAAGTTTCATTTTCGCGCCGACTGGCCCAAGGTGCCGGCGGCACGCAATACCCTGATGGGGCCGTGGCACGAGATGCCATCGCTGCCGGATCATTGGGCCGTGATCGAAGCCGCCGACGATGCCCACCCGTTCCGGTTGGCGACCAGCCCGTCGCGCAGCTTTCTCAACAGCACATTCAGCGAAACGCCGTCGTCAAAGGCGCGCGAAGGCGCGCCCAAGGTGATGATGCATTCCGCCGATGCGCGGCAGCTCGGCGTCACCGATGGCGACATGGTGACGCTCGGCAATCCGCGCGGCGAAACCAGCCTTGCCGTCCATGTGTTCGACGGCCTGCAGCGCGGCGTGCTGATCGCCGAGTCGGTTTTCCCGAACCATGCCCATGGCGGCGGCAAGGGTATCAACACGCTCACCGGGGCCGAGGCGGTGGCGCCGTTCGGCGGCGCCGCCTTCCACGACAACAAGGTTTGGGTCAAGAAGGCGAAGCCCGCGACCGACGCCGGACGATCCTAGGATCCGGACAACATCCTCGCCGAAGCCGCGTCAGCGCCGGCGATGGGCGGCGGTGACGACGCCGCTCTCGGCGTGCAGCGTCGCGCGGTCCAGCGCCTCGCGCAGCTGCCGGATGGTTGCCCGCGAAGCCTCCGGCAATTCGACCAACGGCAGGCGCACCACGGCGGACATCGCGCCGTCGAGGCTCAGCGCGTATTTCAGCGCGGCCGGCGCGCCGTCCTCGGCCAGCGCGGCGGACAGCGCCGCGAACTGCACCAGCGTGTCGGCGCTCAAGACCGTGGCCGCACTGCGCTGCCGCGATCCGAGATACAATCGGCGACAGAGCGCGGGCACGACATTGGCGGCGAGCGAGATG
>JBKQQE010000490.1:0-5009 GCA_052326245.1 Xanthobacteraceae bacterium
CGGAAGTACGGCGTGCCGCTCTTGGCGCTAGTCATCGGCGGCGTTTGGTGGATGCGACGGTGGCTGAGAACCGAGGCGGGGCACTGGTGGCAAGATCGCATTCGACTCCGCCTGCCGCTGCTCGGCCCCGTCTTCCTCGGGTTGGCTGTCGCCCGCTTCTGTCGCGTGCTGGGAACGCTGCTGCACAACGGCGTGCCGATCCTGCGTTCGCTGGAGATTTCGCGGGACGCCACCGGCAACCGCGTGCTGGCCGCAGCCATCGGCGACGCCACCGAGAACATCTCCGCCGGCCAGTCTTTGGCGGCGCCGTTGGGCGCCAGCGGAAAATTCCCCCCGGTGGTGGTCGAGATGATCGCCGTCGCCGAACAGGCCAATAACCTGGAGAATGTCCTGCTGTCGGTCGCCGATTCGATGGAACGCCGCACCTGGCGCCGCCTCGATCTGACCGTCCGTCTGATCGAGCCCATTCTGCTGCTAATTCTAGCAGGAGTGATCCTCATGCTGGTGATCGCCCTGCTGGTACCAGTGATCAAGATGAGCGGAATGGTGTAGCGCGGCTTCTGCCCAGAATCTGTGCGGGATACCTCCTGCGACCCCAAGACCACCCATTCCTCCATCGTGGCGATGACGCCGCTTGCGGCTTTGCAACGATCCCCATCAAAACAGCCTCCTGCCGAGCGGAAACGTGTACGCCGCCGCAGTCTCGATCGAGAGCCTATGCAATCTGGGCAATCTAGGTTCCTGTGAATTGAAACTTTTCCGTTTCTCTTGGAGAACTGCGCAAAGTTTGCCGATTATCGGTCCTGCGAAGGTAGTGTCGTTGCGCATCGGTTGCGCGTTGGGGGGGTAAATCGAGGTTCCAAGCGATCGGCCGATCAACAAGGAACAACCCCAAGTGAATACTGTACTCAAGAAAAGCACTTGCCGGCAGCCCTCCCGACCCGTGCTGTGCGCGGCTCTTGGGCTGTTTGTCACCCTCTCCCTCACCGCTTGCTCGGCCTCGGCACAGAGCGACCTGACCGTGCGGGTCTATTCGTGTGCGAGCGGCCAAGCGCCGGCGGCCGCCGACAAGCTGCGGATGGAGTTCGGCGTCTTCTCCGGAGTGCGGATCGCGGCCGACGAGCGGACCTCGCAGGTGATCGTGCAAGCCCCGGCGGAAATTCAGTCGCGCATCGGCCAACGACTGGCGGCGGCTGCCCCGCCGGCTGCGGCACGACAAGCGGACAACCGCGAAACTGCGGCCGCCGCGCCCCAATCGCAGAGCATTTCGCTCCGCTATGCAACCGCCCCGCAGATCGATCGCGCGTTGTCGAGCGTTCTCGGCAGCCGACTGACCGCACTGCCGGCCGAACACGCGCCGGCGAAACAATATCGTCTGGCGCTCTCCGGCGGCCAGATCAACGTGACGGTCGATCCGACGACTTCCAAAGTGAATATGGAAGGCCCCGGCCCGCTGCTGGGCGCGTTTGTCCGCTTGATCCAAGTTCTCGACAGCCCGAGCGAGGGCGGCGGGAGAGACGTGCGTTTGCTCTCGCTGAAGTCGTCGCCGTCGCCGAGCATCCAGCAGGTGGCCGAGGTGGTTCGCGGCTCGGCGGGTTCGCAGCCCGCCTCTCCGCCTTTGGCGGCGATGCTCTTCCAGCCGCGTGAAGGCGCGGCGGCGGCCGCGCAGCCGCCGAGGGCGCCCCCGGCCGCCCCGCCCGTCGTCAGCGTTCCGTCGGAAAGACCGGGAGAGGGCCGGGGACGTGCCGGGTTGCTCAGCCCCGTGCAGATCGAAATGCTCGACGGCCTCGACGTCCTCGTGTTGCGCGGCAACACCCAGGACGTCGAGCAGGTGATGGAGATTATCAACCAGATCGAGCGGCTCAGCGCCGAGACGAAACCGAAGGTCGATGTTCTGCCGCTAAAGCACGTCGATTGCCAAGCGATGGCCGCGCTGGTGCAGCAGGTCTACAGCGACGTCTTCCAGCCGCGGCAGGGCAGCGTCACCATCACGCCGCTGGTGAAACCGAATTCGATGCTGATCGTCGGCAAGCCGGAAAACGTGCGAACCGTGACCGACCTGATCGAGCGTCTGGATCAGCCGGTGGACCCCAACACGCAGTTCCAGGTGTTCCATCTCAAGTACGCGTCGGCCCTCACGGTGCAAACCACGATCCAGCAGTTTTATCAGGACCGGGGCCCGGCGGGAACGCTGGCGCCGACGCTGCGGGTGAACTACGACGCTCGCTCGAACGCCTTGATTGTCCAGGCGAGTCCGCGCGACATGGCCGAGGTGGCCGATCTGATCCACCGCCTCGACACGGCCACTAGCGCCGCGGTGAACGAAGTCCGCATTATCCAGTTGAAGCATGCGTCCGCGGGAGACTTGGCCGCCATTCTGCAAGACGCGATCGGCGCCGCCACCGGCGGACGCGTCGGTCAAGCCGGCGGCACGATGCAGCAGGGCGGCATGATGCAGCAGGGCGGCCCGATGGGCCAACCAGGCGTGAGTCAGGCCAACCGGCAGCAGAGCGAGCAGCGCGCGGCCATGCTCCGCTTCCTTACCGTCGATGCCGAAGAGCGAAAGCTGCTGCTCAACTCCGGCATTCTCACCGACGTCCACGTGACGGCCGACACGCGCTCGAACGCCCTGGTCGTCTCCGCGCCGCCGGAAAACCTGGAATTGCTGGAGGCGATCATCCGGCGTCTCGACGACCTGCCCGCCGCCGAGGCGCAGATCAAGGTCTTCACCATCATCAACGGCGACGCCAAGAACTTGCAGACCACGCTGTCTGCCCTGTTCGAAATGTCGCAGCAGGGCGGCGGGCAACAACAGCCGATGGTGCAGACGACAACCGGGGGCGCGGGCAATACGCTCGTGCCGCTACGATTCGCCATCGACACCCGCACCAACAGCATCATCGTCTGCGGGTCGAAGAGCGATCTGGACGTGGTCGAGGCGGTCCTCACGCGCTTGGACGACAACGTGCGAAACCGCAAGAGCGTGGTGATCCGCCTGAAGAACGCGCCGGCCCTGCAAGTGTCGCAGACGATCAACACCTTCCTCAGCACCGAGCGTCAGATCGAGCAGGTTCCGGGCATGACCAGCGCCTTTGAGCAGATCGAGCGCGAAGTGGTGGTGGTGCCGGAGATCGTCAGCAACAGCCTTGTGCTCAGCGCCACGCCGAGATTCTTCGACGAAATCAAAGCGATCATCGACCAACTCGACGCCCGGCCGCCGATGGTGATGATCCAGGTGCTGATCGCCCAGATCGACCTGGGCAGTACGAACGAGTTCGGGGTCGAGCTCGGCTTGCAAGACTCGGTGTTGTTCGACCGCAGCTCGCTGACGAACATCCAAAACACCTCGACCACGCTGCCCAACGGGACCACCACGCAAAGCATCGCGTCGGCCGATCTGAATCCCGGCTACAACTTCAACAGCACCCAGCCGCTGGGCAATACCAGCGCCGGCAATTCGAATCCGAACGCCGCCGGCGGGCAGGCCCTGTCGAACTTCTCCATGGGACGGTCAAATTCCACGCTCGGCTACGGCGGCCTGGTGCTGTCGTTGGCCAGCGAAAACGTCAGCGCGCTGATCCGCGCGCTGGCCGAAAACCATCGCATTGAAGTCCTGCAACGACCGCAGATCATGACGATGGACAATCAGCCGGCCTACATTCTGGTCGGCCAGAGCGTGCCGACGATCAGCAACGTCAACACCACGACCACCGGCATCAGCAACGCGGTGCAGCAGCAGAACGTCGGCCTGAGCGTCTTGGTCACGCCGCGGATCAGCCCCGACGGCCTGGTGGTCATGCAGATCGACGCCGAAAAATCGGCGTTGGAGTCGGATGCGACCGGCATCCCGATCTACGCCTCGAACAACGGCACGGTCATCCGCTCGCCGATCATCGATAAGACGACGGCGCAAACGACCGTCAGCGCCATGAGCGAGCAGACGGTGGTGCTCGGCGGATTGATCGCCAAGACCACGAACGAGTCGCACGCCAAGGTGCCGCTGCTGGGCGACGTGCCGCTGCTGGGCCACCTCTTCCGTTTCGACAGCACTACGAACAGCCGCACCGAGTTGCTGATCATCATGACGCCGCACATCGTCAAGAACGAAGCCGACGCCGACGCGATCAAGCAGGTGGAAGCGGCGCGGATGAGTTGGTGCCTTTGCGACGTGACCGCGATGTACGGCGAGGCCGGCCTGCGCAAGCGCTGCGACAACTGGTCGGACGCGGAGACCAAGGTGATCTATCCCGACCTGAAATACGAGCCGGGCACGCTGCCTGCGGACAAGGACGGGCCCGAGGCGGTTCCCACGCCGGCCGGCACGCCGGACCACCCGCCGCTGACTCCGCCGCCGTCGGCCAATCCGCCGGGCCCGCCGCCGTCGCGGGGACCCGCGGTGCTCGCCCCCGGCGATGCGGTTCGCCAGATTCCCCCGGCAAACGGCGATGCGGTTCGCCAGGTCCCCCCGGCCAACGGCGATGCCGCGCCGAATCCGCCCGAGGCGGAGCTTCGTCGCCGCTGGATAGAATATCAGGCTCAACACGCGCCCGACGCTTCGCCCGCGCCTCAGGGGCCGATCCAGCCGGCGATCTATCAACAGCCGTCCAGTGCGAACGCCGCCCAGCCGGCGACCTATCAGCAACCGGGCCCGGCTCCGGTGCAGCAACCGAATCAGGGTTCATTCTCTCGTTAGCATCGCAAAGGGATGTCTCATGTCGGCAGTGTCCATGAAACCAGTCCGTCGTGCTCTGGCATACGTGCGGAAGATGCCGGGCTATCTATTGATCTTGGGATGGCTTGTGGCCTCGGTTCAAGCCGGAGAGTCGTGGCGGCCGTGGCCGTTCGGCGACGACAAGCCCGGCAAGCCCGACAGGGTCATCGCCATGTGGACCGACACCGTGCTGACGCGGAGCGACACGCCGCCCGTCCGCGGTTTCGGCGGACGGTTGATGTTCTACGAGGGAAAGAATGAGAGCCCCGTCAAGGTCGAAGGCATGCTGGTCGTCTAT
>JBKQQE010000491.1:0-6232 GCA_052326245.1 Xanthobacteraceae bacterium
GCCTTGCGCCTGGCGGACCCGCCCGGCGCCGCCGCAGGTGGCGCAGGCTTTCGGCTTGGTGCCGGCCTTGGCGCCGGTGCCCGAACACGATTCGCAGGTGACCGAGACCGGAATATGGATCTCGGCGGCCTTGCCGTGAAACGCTTCCTCGAGCGTGATTTCCATGTTGTAGCGCAGGTCGGCGCCGCGCTCGCGGCCGCCGCCGCCGCGGCCGCGCTGCCCGGCCATGCCGAACAGGTCTTCGAAGATGTCCGAAAACGACGACGCGAAGCCGGCGCCGAAGCCGTGGCCGCCGCCGCCCGCGCCCTGCTCGAACGCGGCGTGCCCGAAGCGGTCATAGGCGGCCCGTTTCTGGCCGTCCTTGAGCACCTCATAGGCTTCGTTGATTTCCTTGAAGCGAACCTCGCTCGACTGGTCGCCCGGATTCTTGTCCGGGTGCCATTTCATCGCGAGCTTGCGAAAGGCGGACTTCAGTCCCGATTCGTCGACGTTGCGCTCGACTTCCAGGGTTTCGTAGTAACAGCGTTTCGACATCTAGCGTTCCGAATTCGAAGTTCGCTCGATCTGGCTGATCCGTTCGCGCACGACTGTCGACGAGGACGCCAGAGGCTTGCTGAAATTCGTGCGGCCTGGTTCGGAAATTCCCCTTCAGAATCTGCCGGGAGGTTGGGGGAATTTCGAAACCGCCTCACGAAGCACTTGTTCACCACGGGCCGCACCCGCGAAAACCTCCCCCTTGCGGGGGAGGTCGTCGGGTCGGCTGATCACGCAGACTTCTTGCCGTTCTTATCGTCGTCGACTTCGGTAAATTCCGCGTCAACGACATCGTCCTTGGCGGCGTGCTTCGCGGCATCGCTCTCGGCCTGCTGCGAATACATCGCCTCGCCGAGCTTCATCGAGGCCTGCGCCAGCGTGTTGGTCTTGGCCTTGATGGCTTCGGCGTCGTCGCCCTTCAGCGCTTCCTTGAGGTCGCTCACCGCGTCCTCGATGGCGCGCCGCTCGGTGTCGCCGATCTTCGAACCATGCTCGGCCAGCGCCTTCTCGGTCGAATGCACCAGCGCGTCGGCGTGATTCTTGGCGTCGACCGCCTCGCGCCGCTTCTTGTCCTCGGCGGCGTTGGCCTCGGCGTCCTTGACCATCTTCTCGATGTCGCCTTCGGACAGCCCGCCGGACGCCTGGATCCGGATCTGCTGCTCCTTGTTGGTCGCCTTGTCCTTGGCCGAGACGTAGACGATGCCGTTGGCGTCGATATCGAACGTCACCTCGATCTGCGGCATGCCGCGCGGCGCCGGCGGAATGCCCATCAGGTCGAACTGGCCGAGGATCTTGTTGTCGGCGGCCATCTCGCGTTCGCCCTGGAACACGCGGATGGTCACCGCATTCTGGTTGTCTTCCGCGGTCGAGAACACCTGGCTCTTCTTGGTCGGGATCGTGGTGTTGCGCTCGATGATCCGGGTGAACACCCCGCCCAGCGTCTCGATGCCGAGCGACAGCGGCGTGACGTCGAGCAGCAGCACGTCCTTGACGTCGCCCTGCAGCACGCCGGCCTGGATCGCCGCACCGATGGCGACCACCTCGTCGGGGTTGACACCCTTGTGCGGCTCCTTGCCGAAGAACTGCTTCACGACTTCCTGGATCTTCGGCATGCGGGTCATGCCGCCGACCAGCACCACTTCGCTGATCTCGCCGGCGGTGAGGCCGGCGTCCTTCAGCGCCTTGCGGCACGGCTCGATGGTCTTCTCGACCAGATCGCTCACCAGCGCCTCGAACTTGGCGCGGGTCAGCTTCATCGTCATGTGCTTCGGCCCGGACTGGTCGGCCGTGATGAAGGGCAGGTTGATTTCGGTCTGCGTCGTCGACGACAGCTCGATCTTGGCCTTTTCAGCGGCCTCCTTCAGGCGCTGCAAAGCGAGCTTGTCGTTGCGCAGGTTGATGCCCTGCTCCTTCTGGAACTCGTCGGCCAGATAGCTGACCAAGCGCATGTCGAAGTCTTCGCCGCCGAGGAAGGTGTCGCCGTTGGTCGACTTCACCTCGAACACGCCGTCGCCGATCTCGAGCACCGAGACGTCGAAGGTGCCGCCGCCGAGGTCATAGACCGCGATGGTGCCCTGCTTGGCCTTGTCGAGGCCGTAGGCGAGCGCGGCCGCGGTCGGCTCGGTGATGATGCGCAGCACCTCGAGGCCCGCGATCTTGCCGGCATCCTTGGTGGCCTGGCGCTGGGCGTCGTTGAAATAGGCCGGGACGGTGATCACCGCCTGGTCGACCTTGGCGCCGAGATGGGCCTCCGCGGTCTCCTTCATCTTCTGCAGGATGAAGGCCGAGACCTGCGAGGGCGAATAGGTTTTGCCGTCCGCCTCGACCCAGGCGTCGCCGTTGCCGGCCTTGACGATCTTGTAGGGAACGAGGCCCTTGTCCTTCTCGACCATCGGGTCATCGTAGCGCCGTCCGATCAGGCGCTTGACGGCGAAGAAGGTGCGCTCGGGATTGGTGACGGCCTGACGCTTGGCCGGCTGGCCGACCAGCCGCTCGCCATCGTCGGTAAAGGCCACGATCGACGGCGTGGTCCGCATCCCCTCGGCGTTCTCAATGACTTTCGACGTTTTGCCATCCATCACCGCGACACACGAATTGGTGGTGCCGAGGTCGATCCCAATGACCTTTCCCATGGTCCTTATTCCTTCTCTTGTGGCAGGTGGGCTGGGCCCTGACGGCGCCCCAATCCGACCCCCCTCAGCTTCAAATCTCCGCGACATGCGAAGCTTCGCCTCATATAGGAGGGGGGGTGGGGCCCGCAAGGACCGAACGCCGCGTGGCGCCGGAAATCCGAGGCGAAAACGCGGCCGCGGGACCGCGCGCCCGGCCTCCGGCCGCGGCCGCGAAAGCCTGCGGGGAGGCTGTTGCCGGCGCCCGATTAGGGTTAATCATGGCCCCGGCAGGGACCGCCGCGCCAACCGGCGCCACCAGTTTCGCCCGCCGTTTCCGGCACCATGGAACGGCCCTATTGCGACCCTAGGAAACCCGCCATGAGACCCGCCATGAAACACGCCCGGATTGCCGCCTTCCTGCTCGCCCTGGCCTGCGCCGGCCTCACCGGATCGATCCCCGCCCGGGCTGATGGCACGGTGTTTCCGAAGGGCTCGCGCGTCGGGCTGGTGCCGCTGGAGGGCCTCACCGCCGCTACCGCGTATGCCGGCTTCCAGGCGACCGATCAACGGGTCAAGGTGCTGGTGACCGAAATGCCCAAGGGCGCTTTTGCCGAGGTCGAGGCCGCCATCAAGACCAACAGTGCCGCGGTCAGCCATGCGGCGCTCGAGCCGTTCGAACTGGAGTCCGGCACCAAGGCCTACATCACCCATGAGGCCGCCACCGACAACGGCGTCCCGGTACGTCGCTTCTCCCTGCTGATCGGCGGCCCGAGCTTTTCCGGCTTCGTTGCCGTGCAGGTGCCCGACACCGCCAGCGCGGTCTATTCAGACCAGGCGGTGCGCAAGATGCTGGCGACCGCCACGCTGCGCTCCAGCGTGCCCCCCGAAGAGCAGCTCGACCTGCTGCCGTTCAAGCTCGGCGACACCGCCGGCTTCAAGTCGATGCGGACGCTGGCATCCGGCTCGACCGTGCTGCTCAGCGACGCCACCGACGACGAGGGGCTCGAAAGCGCGCCCTACATGCTGATCGGCCTGATGCAGGATGGCCCGGCCACCCCGGAGGATCGCGACCGCTTCGCCCAGGAGATCGCGCGATCGCTGCCCGGGCTGCGCGAGGTCCGGATCACCTCGTCCGAGCCGATGCGGATCGAAGGCTCGGCCGGCTACGAGACCCGCCTCGACGCCGTCAACGGCAAGTCGAACACGCCGGTCAAGATCGTGCAGTGGCTGCGCTTCGGCAGCAGCACCACCACGCTGCGGATCGTGGCCGGCGCCAAGCGCGACGAGTGGCCGCCGGCCTTCATCCGCTTCCGCGCGGTGCGCGACGGCATTTCGCCGCGCTGACCGAGGCTGCGGCTTTTGTCGTCACCGCCGCCAAATTTATTTGCATACAAACATCTTGTCAGGATCGGCGCCGCCTGATTTGCTCCCCTACCGTGGTTTTTGAACAGCACAAGCGGAGGGCTTTGCGATGCTGGACAGACGACAACTTCTCGGTGGAGCAGGCGTTGTTACCTTGAGCGCCTTCACCGGCGCGGCGTTCGGTGCGGACAAGATCACGATCGACGATTCGTCGGTGCTGATCGTGGTGGACGTGCAGAACTGCTTTCTCCCGGGCGGCAGCCTGGCGGTCAAGGATGGCGACCAGGTGATCCCGGTGATCAACCGCCTCGCCAAGAGCTTTGCCAATGTGGTGATGACGCAGGACTGGCACACCCCCGGCCACATCTCCTTCGCCTCCAGCCATGCCGGCAAGAAGCCGTTCGAAACCATCGATCTGCCCTACGGCAAGCAGGTGCTGTGGCCCGATCACTGTGTGCAGGGCACCGACGGCGCGGCGCTTTCCAACGCGCTCTCGATTCCGCAGGCGGAGCTGGTCATCCGCAAGGGTTATCACAAGGACGTCGACAGCTATTCGGCGTTCACCGAGGCCGACGGCAAGACCACCACGGGGCTGGCCGCCTACCTCAAGGCGCACAAGATCAAGCGCGTGTTCGTGACCGGGCTGGCGACCGACTTCTGCGTCGCCTGGACCGCCATGGATGCCCGCAAGGCCGGGTTCGAGACCTACATCATCGAGGACGCCTGCCGCGGCATCGACGCCGCCGGCTCGCTCGCCAAGGCCTGGGCCGCCACCGCCAAGGCCGGCGTCAAGCGGATCCAGTCGACCGACATCGCCACCGCCGCTTAGGCGGCCGCGCCGGGTTACCAAGAGCGGGATGGCAAAAACAATGCGCGCGGGCGAAGCCCGCGCGTTATTTTTTTGTCACTGGGAAAAATCCCGGACCAGCGAGCACTCAGGCCTTGAGATCGGTGGTCGGCGCGGGCCTGGCCCCGCCCTTGGCGACGCCGACCAGCGCCGGCCGCAGCACGCGGTCCCCGATGGTGTAGCCCGCCTGCGCGACCTGCACCACGGTACCGGCCGGCACCGACGGATCGGGCACTTCGAACATCGCCTGCTGGAAATTCGGGTCGAACTTCTCGCCGGTGGGATCGAATTTCCTGACGCCGTTCTTCTCCAGCGTGGCGTGTAGCGACCGCTCGGTCAGCTCGACCCCCTCGATCAGCGCCTTCAGGCCCGGATCGGCGGCGGCGCGGGCGTCGGCCGGCACGGCGTCGAGCGCGCGCTGCAGGTTGTCGGCGATATCGAGCACGTCGCGCGCAAACGCGGCGATGCCGTAGCTGCGGGCGTCGGCGACCTCCTTGCTGGTCCGCCGCCGCAGGTTCTCCATCTCCGCCAGCGTCCGCAGCATCTTGTCCTTGGCCTCGGCGGCCTCCCGCGTCAGCGCCTCGAGCGACCCCTCCTCGGGATCGTCCGGCATCACATAGGGCTTCGACATCACCGGTTCGGCGCTTGCCGCGTTGTCGTTGTTCGGTTTATCGGGGCCGTTGTGTCCGTTCGCTTCGCTCATCACTGCGCCTTCTCAAACTGCAATTTGATCAAACTCTAGTGTACCATGCCCGCATATCAGGACTCCGGCGCTGAAAATCAAGCGCCGGGGCCCCCCTGCGCCAGCCGCTCACTTGCCCAGCATCTGGCTGACGATACGCGCGGCATAATCCACCATCGGGATGACGCGGGCATAGTTCAGCCGGGTCGGCCCGATCACGCCCAGCACGCCGACGATATGCCCGGCGCCGTCGCGGTAGGGCGCGATGATGGTCGACGATCCCGACAGCGAAAACAGCTTGTTTTCCGAGCCGATGAAGATCCGCACCCCTTCGGCGCGCTCGGCGCGGCCGAGCAGGTCGATGACGCCGCGCTTGGTCTCCAGATCGTCGAACAGCAGCCGGACCCGCTCGAGATCCTCGAGCGCATGGAGATCCTCGAGCAGGTTGGCGTGGCCGCGGACGATCAGCTGGCGCTCGTCGCTGGCCCCGCCCGACCAGCTGGCGATACCGGCGGCCACCACCTTCTGGGTGAGCTGATCGAGGTCGCTGCGGCTTTGCGCCAGCGCGTCCTCGACCTCGACGCGGACCTCGGCCAGCGAGCGACCGCGGATCCGCGCGTTCAGGAAGTTCGACGCCTCGGTCAGCGCCGCCGCCGGAATGCCGGGCGGCAGCATCAGCACGCGGTTTTCGACCTG
>JBKQQE010000492.1:0-8324 GCA_052326245.1 Xanthobacteraceae bacterium
TGGGCACGGGTCCTTGCCCGCTTTTCGCGGCCGATTTCCGCGCGACGGACCGGATCGACATTGGCCATGGCCGGTTGAGCCTCTGAAGCTGATAATGCTCAATAAGTCAAATTGACCAAAACGTCCAGAGGGGTGCCGCCAAAGTGGCCGGCGGGAGACTTGAATCAACCAGTCCTGATTTTATCTCGCAGCCCACCCAAAAAACGAGCAGACATCCGCCAAGCGTCGATTGCGACCAGTGATCAGTTGCAAGATCCGAGTCCGGAACGAGGGCAAAGTGCACAAGATGGTACCTCGGCCACGCCGCTGGCGCCGCTCGATCTGAGCCCGGACTCACTATTCAAGCGCAGCCAAGCCAGCTTCGAGAAGCGCAAGCGCGGCAGTTCGGAGAAACCGTATAGCCGAAAACGGCAAGCAATCATGAAACCAGCGTCCCAAGTCGGCGGTGGGCTGCGGTTAGAATTGGTCGTGCGAACGCCTCAGACCTCGCGAAGCCCTCGAACGCAGAATTCCAGCATCTGACCAGATGCTGGTCGAGGATGGCTTGTGCTCGCTTTGATCAGCAGCGGGTTCGTATAGAAATCAGTTGCGGCAAGCACGCAGCGGGCGGCTGTGATCGAGTCGCCGTTGCGAAATTCCCCCTGAGCTTGTCCATTCGCGATGACCTGCGCGACGACGGCTTCTATCCGCTCCGAGTAGGGCCGAACGCACGTCCAATTCTCGCGCATTGCGGTCGCGACCAGATCGTGCAAGCTCCCGTCCTGCGTGAAACGGTTGCGATGGAGCCGTTCGACTTCCTGCAACACGGCATGCAGTCGGACGGTGGCGGAGCCGGCGCTGCGCGCGGCATCGACTGCCGCAACGATCACCTGCTCAAGCAAGCTCCCCACTACGGCTTCTCGGATTGCCTGCTTCGAGCGGAAGAACCGATAGCAGTTTGCCGGAGACATCGAGATTTCGTGGGCAATGTCGATTACGGTCGTCTTCCTGTGACCGAGCTGTCGATACAGTCGCTCGGCAACTTCCAGAATTCTACCGTGCGTTCGCGAGATGACCGCAGATCCGTAGTCTGCTTGCGTATCCATGATCAGTCAGGTCCGCAAAGCCGCCAAGCGGGGAAACAGAAGCTTGGCATTGCCGCGGTTGATGGCGTGGTGATCGGCGGCGGCGCAGACATCGAGCCGTGAGGTGAAAAAGGCGCCCGCCAGCGCCGGCGCATAGGGAAAGTCCGAGCCGTAGGTGATGTGGGTCGGGTCGGCGAAGGCCAGAAGCGTCGGCATCGTGGCGTCGGCGCTCGACAGCGCGGTATCCAGATAGAAGCGCCGCAGCGTCTGCATGGCTTCGACGGGCAGCTTCCCTGGCGAGATGGCGCCGGCGATCCGCGTCGCGGCGTAAGGCAGAAATCCGCCGGCGTGGGACAAAATCACCTTGATGTCGGGGCAGCGGTTCATGACGCCTTTTGTCGTCAGGTTGACCGCGGCACGCACGCTGTCGAGCAGAAAATCGGCGACATAGGCCGGGATGCCGGGAACGGCGCCGCCGGGCAGCTCGGAGGGATGGACGAAGATCACGGCCTTGCGACGGTTGAGTTCTTCCATCAGCGGATCGAAGGCAGGATCGCCGAGATAGATGCCCTTGGCATGGGCATGCAGCACGACACCGTCGGCCTTGAGGCTGTCGAATGCATAGGCGGCCTCGGCAAGGGCGCCCTCCACGTCCGGCAAGGTCAGCGTCGCGAAGAAGCCGAAGCGGCCGGGATGCGCCGCGACGATCGCGGCGGAATAGACGTTGAGCCGACGCGCCATGGCGCGCGTCTCATTGACATCTCCTGGTTCGACGCCGGGTGTCGACACCGAGAGGATGGCGGTTTCGACACCGGTCTTGCCCATGATGTCGAGCGCGGCCTCGACGCTCCAGAACGGAACCGGCAGGCCGCCGGCATCGATGCCCTTCGTCGCGAGCCAGTCGCGGTAGAAATCAGGAACGATATGGGCGTGGGTATCGATGCGACGCGGCGAGACGTTCATGATGTCGTTCCTTTCATCAGGCGTTCCCGGCCCCACGTACGGTCGGACGCGATCAGGCTGCGACCCGGCCGGTCTTCATCGCCTGCAGCGCATGGGCGACGGCAGCCTTGATCCGTCCGGCACCGGTGAGCGCGTAGACGAACTTGTCGGGACGGATCAGTGCGACATGCCCCAGCTTCGCGCCGGTGTCGCGCAGCCAGGCGACCGCCTCGCCCGAGAGATCCTCCACCTCGACAAGCCCCGCAGGCGCGCACGGGTCGACGCCCGTGCTGCCCTGCGGCCGGCCGCCGTAATCGTAGAGCGCGACAAAGCGCGTCCCCAGCGCGGCAAGTCCGGCGAGGTCCTGCGCGTCAAGGCTTGTCCGCGGATCGACGCCGTAGCCGAGCAGCGCGAACTCCTCGCCAAGGATGTCGTCGAGCAGTGCGCGACGGCCTTCATAGGTGCGGACCTGCGGCTGCGGCACCGGCCGGCCTTCCGCGCTGTTGCGACGGGCCCGGGCGAGACCGAGATAGGCGCCTTCGGGATAAGTCGGCGGCGGCTTGAAACGGGCTTCGCGGATATAGGTGCCCACCTTTGGCATCTTCAACAAGGTTCGAACCGCGAAGTTGCGTAAGGCGGCCTTGACGGGATTCGGCTGCGAGACGAACTCCTTCATCCGCACCGAGACGTCGATCATCTCCTTGGCGTGGGGCTTGCGCTCGCTCTCATAGGTGTCGATCAGCGCTTCGCCGGCGTGGCCGCGCACGATCGCGTCGAGCTTCCAGGCGAGATTGTAGGCGTCGCGCACGCCCGAGCTCATGCCCTGGCCCATGAACTGCGGCGTCATATGCGCCGCATCGCCGGCGAGCAGCACGCGCCCGACCCGCCAGCGCTCGGCGACCAGCGCGTTGAAGGTGTAGACCAGCCGACGCAGCACCTCGACCTTGTCGACGTCGATATGCCGTCCGAGAAAGGCGCGCACCGTCGCCGGATCTTCCATGTATTCGCGGGTCTGGCCCGGCATCAGCATGAACTCGAAGCGGTGATGCCCATTGGGCTGAGGACACGACACCGTGGGTCTTTCGGGATCGCAGTAGAAATTGAAGTATGGGATGTGCCGGAAGCAGTCCGCGCCATCCTTCGCCTTGATGTCGACGACCAGCCAGGGCTCGGGAAAGCTTTTCCCGCTCATCTTGATGCCGAGACTGCCGCGGACGAAGCTGCGGCCGCCGTCGCAGGCGACGAGCCAGCGCGCGCGCGCGCGGCTTGCGTCCTGCGGCAACGGCACGCCCGCGCGCGCCTGTCCATATTGTACGCCTGCGCTTGCCGCATGCGTGATGATGACCTCGCCCTCCACCTGGTCGAACCCGACGACGTCGCGGCCGCGCAGCGCCGTGACATTCGGATAGCGCGACAGCAGTTCCTCCATCCGGGTTTCGAGAAAGGGCTGGTAGAAGAAGTTGCTCATGGTCCAGCCATTGGGGCGATCGAACCGCCTGAGCTGGCCGAGTACGGAATCGTCCTTCAGCACCCATTGCACGGGGCAGTCGAGGATCATGTCGGCGTCGAGCTCGGTCGCGATGCCCGCGGCCTGGAAGATCCGCATGCATTCGTCGTCGGTATAGACCGCCCGGGCGTTGCCGTAGAACTGCGGCTCGCGCTCGAGCGCCAGCACCTTCAGGCCCCTGCGGCCGAGCAGGTGCGCGAGCGTCAATCCCGTGGGCCCGAGCCCGATAATCACGACGTCCCAGATGCCTTGCGGCGCTTCACCTGTCCCGGAGTTCACCATCGCTTGCCTGTCGCTTTCCATAAACATCCGATTTCCACAAACATCCGATCAGCCGAACCGGCACGCGACGCGGCCAAAGTCGCCGAAATCGGCCTCGACGGCGTCGCCCGCCTTCACCGTCGCGGTCGGCCCCAGCGCGCCCGAGAGAATGATCTCGCCGGCGCGCAGCGCCTCGCCGCGTGCCGCCATTTCACACGCCAGCCAGTAGGCCGCGCGCAACGGATGGTCGAGGCAGGCGCGGCCCTCGCCGCGCGAGACGATCTCGCCGTTGAGACGCAGCACCATGGCCACCTCGGCGAGCTGAACCGAGCCGACCGCGACCGGCTGGTCGCCGAGCACGTAGAGGCCGGCCGAGGCGTTGTCGGCGACCGTGTCGGCGATCGTGATCTTCCAGTTCTCGATCGCGCTATCGACGACCTCTATCGCAGGCAGCGCATGATCGATCGCCGCAATGAATTCGCCGTACGACGGCGCGCGGCCGAAAGCGAGATCGCGGGCGACCACAAAGGCGATCTCCGCTTCCACCTTGGGCTGCATCAGGCGTCCGATCGGCAGCGTCGCGCGGTCGAGAAACTCCATGTCGTCGAACAGCACGCCGAAATCAGGCTGATCGACGCCGAGCTGGCGCTGCACCGCCGGCGCGGTGAGACCGATCTTCCTGCCGGTGACGCGCGCCCCCGAGGCGAGCCGCGCCGCGGTATTGATGGCGGCGACGGCATAGGCCTCGTCCACCGTGGAAATCGCAAAATGCGACGAGATCGGCGGGCATTGCCGGCAACTGCCGCGCGCCTCGCGCAGCGTCAGCGCGGCGGCGTCGAGAGCCTGACTGGATGTCATTGCCCGGTTTCCTCAGAACGGCGCGTATTCGTTGCGGAACAGCGACTTCACGCCGTTGCCCAATTGGGCAAGCTGGTCGCCCAGCGTCTGGTCCTGCGGCTTGTGGCCCCACAGGCTGATGCCCTGATGGACGACCTGCGGCCAGGCCTCCTCCTTCTCGTCGCCGGTGGAACTCCAGCCGAGCTCGAAATAGAAGCCGGATGGCGTCACCGCGTAGAAGGAGACGAGGCGGTCGTTGGTATGCTGGCCGACCGCCATGGCGATCTTGAAGCCGAGCGCACGACAGCGCCGGTAGGCTGCCGCGATATCGTCCAGGGTCGCCACCTGCATTTCGAGATGCTGGATCTTGGTCGCGAACGGATCCATCGCGAGCCCCTTGGTCGCGGCGACCGCGATCGAGTGATGGCGCGGATTGACCCGCAGGAAGGTGAACTTGAGATTGATGCCGCCAATGCGATCCTCGATGAAATCGGAGATCTTGGCGTCGAAGATCTCCTGCCAGAACTTGACCATGGCGTCCGGCTTGAGCGAAACGATCGCCACGTGACCGAGACCGAGTGTGCCGGTCACGAAGCCGCCACCGATGACGTTGGCCGGCTCGGCCTCCAGCCGCGGCGTGGTGAAGAGCTCGAGGGCCTGGCTCTTCGGGCCGATGAAACGCCAGAAGCGTTCGACGCCGCGCAGCGCCGCCTCCTCGCCCGCGATCTCCTCGACCGCAACCTTGCGGGCCGCGAGCCGCCTGAGGATGGTCGTGAGCGCGTCATCGCCTTCGATCTGCCAGCCGAGCGCAAGATCTTCGTTCGGGCGCTTGCGCACGATGAGGCGGCGGGCGTGGGCGTCGGTGCGTAGCGCGATCGCGCTTGCGGTGTCTTCCACGACCGCCATGCCGATCCCGTCCGCCGCAAACCGCTTCCAGTCGGCGAGGCGGGAGGAGTCGACGAGGACATAGCCGAGCTGCACGCGGCCATAGACGGACGGGGTCATTCCCGGATTGACGGTCGCGTTGATATTGACGGTCGCGTTCATGGTGCCTCCTGTGAAGTCCCGAAGCGCATCGGATCAGGCCTGCGCCGCGGCGGATTGCGAAAGATTGGATTGCGAAAGAAAGGCGATGGTCGCCGCATTGAATTCGGCGGCGCGCTCCCACTGCACCCAGTGACCGGTGCGGCTGAAAAGATAGAGATCGCAATTGGGCATGCGCCGTTGCAGCGAACGGCCGCCGCTGGCGCGGTTGACGCGGTCCTCGATGCCCCAGAGCACCAGGGTCGGCGTCGGCAGCGCGGCCAGGCGCGGGTCGCGGGTGAAATCGATGGCGCGAAAGTTCGGCAGCCCCTTCGGCCGCACCAGCGGCGGCTTTGCGACGATCTCCGGGTCGATGCTGGCTTTGAAGCGGGCGTCGATCAGCGCGTCGGGAACCGCCGCGCCGTCGAACACGAGGTCCTGGCGCAGAAATGTCGCGAGCTTGTCCCGCGTCGGCCCCTCGCCGCTGTAGTAGTCGAGAAGATGCTTCAGCCCCGTCGTCGGCAGGCTGCGCGTGGTGTCGACACCGCCGGGGCCGAGCAGCACGAGGCGGTCGATCCGCTGCGGCGCGTCGAGCGCCATCCGCAGCGCGCAGGCGCCGCCGAGCGAATTGCCGAGCGCATGGGCTTTGGTCACGCCGAGCGCGTCGAGCAGACCGAGCATCGCGCCCGCGAGATCGCCGAACGGGTCTTTCCGATCGAGGCCCTTGGTCGAGCGGCCGTAGCCCGGCAGGTCGGGCACGATCAGGCGGAAGCGCTCCGCCAGCACTGGAACATTGCGCTCAAAATTGGCGAGGCCGGCCGCACCGGGGCCACCGCCGTGCAACAGGAGCAGCGGCGGACCGCTGCCGGCCTCGGCCACCCAGATCTCACGCCCTCCCACCCGCACGGTGCGTCCCGGCGGCGGATTTATCGACGAAAACGTCTTCATGCGTTTTCCTCCCAGTCTTAAAATGACACATTTGTCATTCTGACACAAGAGGCTTGTTTGAACCCCCGCCCGATATGCTAATCAGGCGGCTGGAGCAGAGATGCTGGATTCGCCGCCCCCCAAAGACCACCGGCCGCGCGTCGCCGCCGAGCGGCGCGCGCGCATGCGCCGCAAGCTGGTGGAAAGCGCGGTGCTAGTGTTCGCGGAAAAGGGCGTTGATGCGTCGGTGATCGACGACGTGATCGCCGCGGCGGGCGTGTCCCGCGGCACCTTCTACAACTACTTTCGCACCAACGCGGAGCTGCTGGTCGCGGCCAATGAGGAGCTCGGCAACGAGATCGTGCATCTGATCGAGACGCACGTGATCGCGATTCCCTCGCCCGCCGCCCGGCTTCTCACCGGTCTGCGTCTCTACCTCGACGTCGCGCGCCGCTTCCCGCTGTTCACGCGATTCGTGGCGCAGGCCGGAGCGCAGACGCTGAGCCCCGACAACCTCGTCTACCAGTATCTGCCGGTCCACATCGCCGAGGGCATCAAGGCCGGCGAGTTTACCGACGCGCCGGTCCTGGTCATGCTCGATCTCATCGTCGGTGCCGGTCTGGTCGCGGTCGCGCGCCTTGCGGCCGGACTGGCGGACGAGGCCTATCTCCGCGCGGTGCTGTTGACGCTGATGCGCGGTCTCGGTCTTTCCTCCGAGCTCGCCGAACAAATGATTGCCACGCCGCTGGCGCCGCTCGATCTCAGCCCGGACTCGCTGTTCATGCGCAGCCAGGCCCGCTTCGAGAAGCGCAAGCGCGGCAAACGCCGATGAGACGAGCCACGTCAGGGAAAAGTCCGCGCGGAGGCTGGTTCATGGTCGCGCGGTGATTCGACGATGCCGATGAAATGAGCGCGCGGCTGAAACCCGTCGGAGAGCCCCTCCCGTGCTGCGAGCGCGGCTCGCCGCCCCCTGATCGCAAAGGGCATCCGTCGCCGTCCGCGCCGTTCTTCGCAGGAAGGCTCTGATGCCGACGGTCAGCGCGGGAGTCCTGATGTACCGCAAGACGAAGGACGGGCCGCAGGTGCTGCTGGTTCATCCCGGCGGGCCGTACTGGCGCAACCGGGACGACGGCACTTGGTCGATTCCCAAGGGCGTGATCGGGCCTCACGAGAAGCCGGAGCACGCCGCGCGCCGCGAGTTCGAAGAGGAGCTCGGCGCCGCTCTGGTCGGGCCGCTGACGCCGCTGGGAGAGATCCGGCAGAAGGCGGGCAAGCACGTGCAGGCGTTTTGCATCGAGGGCGATCTCGACGTGGCGACGGTCAGAAGCAACAGCTTCGAGATCGAATGGCCGCCGAACAGCGGCAGGACGAAGGCCTTCCCGGAAGTCGACCGCGCGGCGTGGTTTTCGCTACCGGCCGCGCGCGTGAAGCTCGTTGCAGGTCAGGTGCCGCTGCTCGACCGGCTCGCGCAGCTTCTGGACGGACAGGACGGCGGCGCATGATCGCGCGGCACGGAACTGTCGGCACGTCCGTGCGGTGGGCCGCACGGTTCACGCATGGACATCGGCCATCAGCCGCCGGAACGCGATATTGCCTGCGCGGGTTGCGGTTGCGATGGTCTTGAAGGCGCGCGCGGATCGCTCGATCGGGCTCTTTCGCCCCAGCCGGTAAATTCCCCAGTGCCAGACATCGGGCGTCGACACGGAGCGGTCGATTGCCAGCGAGAAATCATTGTCGTCGGCGTCGACACCGTCCCGCGCGGT
>JBKQQE010000493.1:0-7712 GCA_052326245.1 Xanthobacteraceae bacterium
CGGGGCGGAGGAGTCGCTCGCCGCCATCGGGCCGGGCGTGGAGCGGCTGCAGGAGGAAGCGGCGATGCTGTTTCCCGGCGCCCGCACCATGGTGCTGTCGAGCGACCTCATCACCTCGATCGAAACCATGCGCGCGGAACTGACCGAGATCGCCGAGGGCCGCGTCGACGTCATCATCGGCACCCAGCTGGTCGCCAAGGGCCACCATTTTCCGCGCCTCAACCTGGTCGGCGTGATCGACGCCGATCTCGGGCTGGGCAACGGCGATCCGCGCGCCGCCGAGCGCACCTTCCAGCTGCTCAACCAGGTGATCGGCCGCGCCGGCCGCGAGCAGGGCCACGGGGTGGGCTATCTGCAGACCCATCAGCCCGAGCATCCGGTGATGAAGGCGCTCATCGCCTGCGACCGGGAGGCATTCTACGACACCGAGATCGAGGCGCGCGAGCGCACCGGCTACCCGCCGTTCGGGCGGCTGGCGAGCCTGATCGTGTCGGCGGGGGATCGCCCGACCGCGGAAGGCTTCGCGCGCCGGCTCGCGGCGCTGGCGCCCGCCGACGAGCGGGTCCAGGTGCTGGGGCCGGCGGAGGCGCCGCTCGCCGTGATCAAGGGGCGCTACCGGTTCCGGCTGCTGGTGAAATCGGGGCGCGGCTACGATCTGTCGGGGTATCTGCGGGATTGGCTGGCCGCGGGGCCCAAGACCAAGGGCAACCTCAAGCTCGAGGTCGACGTCGATCCGCAAAGCTTCGTCTGAGGCCGCAACCGGCAACGCCTGCCATCGGCGGACGATGGCAGGCGTTCAGGCGTTCGGGGCTGTCGATGCGACAGCAGAAATGAGACGGGTGTCGGTTACAGGACTTCAGCGACGACGAGGCCGACGCCGCGGCTCGTGAGGCCGACCGCGCGTGCCGCGCCGGTCGAGAGGTCCAGAACCCGGCCACGCACGAAGGGGCCACGGTCGTTGATGGTGACGATCACGCTGCGCCCGGCATGGGTCACTCTGAGGCGGGTGCCGAACGGCAGGCTGCGATGGGCAGCGGTCATCTCTTCCTGATTGAAGCGGTGGCCCGAGGCGGTCTGGCGGCCGGCTTCGTTGCCATAGAACGAGGCCATGCCGGTGAAGGAGTGGCCCGACGAGGAGCCCATGGCGGCATTGGAGTCCTGCCAGGCGTGATGGCCGGCGTGGTAGTGGTGATGGTGATGGCGGCCGTGCGCGGAGGCGGCGGAAGCACCGGCAGCGAGCATGAACAGCGCTGCGACGACGGTCGAGATATTCCGAACCGTCAGGGCTCGCCAGGGCGGGAAATTAAGCTTGCGATTCATTCGTTTATGTCCCTCGTATCATTTAAGCGTATTGGAACAAAACGGGTGGCTATAGATCCGCTGTCCAATGGAGGGCGGACCGTTGACGGCACAATGCGGCATAAAAGCGGCACGTGTTTGCGTCCCAAACGAGAGGTAATCTGTGCTCTATACTGGAACTAATCTCATATACTTCTCGAATTCTTGGCGTTAAGTTTGAATTAACCATGATCTTGGCGCGAGTACTTGGATATGCAGTGTTCGCGCTGCACCGCGAAGAATAGGCTCCAAAGGTCCTGAAGCCCGCCGCTATGCGGATTCGCAGAGCCGGTATGAGCTGAGCGTGCGACTGCGAGCCAATGCCGGGAAAGCCGGTCCGCCCGCCGGTATGGAGGCACTGCCGGCTCCCCACCCGGAGTGGCGCAGTTGGTCGATCCGACCGGGGTCGCGGGAGCAGGCATCGCCGCCATCGCCGGCGACGCCCCCGCCCGCAGGCACGGGGCCCGGATCCTGTTGTCCCGAAGGCGGTTCGGCGGGCGCGAAAATCGCTGCGGCGACAGCGGGCAACGTCGACCTTAGGTCATGTTGCACCTGCGCGCGCGCTATGTTAGCAAACCGCGATTTTTGCGGCGGCGGTGCAATGCCCTGCCGCCTTCGAAACAGAAGTCCCGCTTGAATTCCAAGGACTTTGATCGCCGGCCACGCCCGTGGCGACGATTGTCGTGCTTGGCCTTTCGGCCCACAGATAGAGCGCATTCGTGGCAGCAGAAGATCAGTCGGTTTCAGGAGTGTCCGGTCGCTACGCGACGGCTCTTTTCGATCTCGCACGGGACGAAAGGTCGATCGATGCGATCAAGGCGGATCTCGACGCCGTCGACGGCCTGATCGGCGGCAATGCCGACCTCACCCGCCTGGTGCGCAGCCCGGTGTTCACCGCCGACGAGCAGGCCAAGGCGCTCAACGCGGTGCTGGCTAGGGCCGGCATCGGCGGCACCACGGCCAAGTTCCTCGGGGTGCTGACCGCCAACCGCCGGCTGTTCGCGGTGCGCGACGTGATCCGCGCCTTCAACGTGCTGGTCGCCCGCTTCAAGGGCGAGGTCTCGGCGGACGTCACCGTGGCCGAGCCGCTGAGCGGCAAGAATCTCGACGCCCTGAAGGCCGCGCTGAAAGCAGTGACGGGCAAGGACGTCGCCCTCAACGTGAACGTGGATCCCTCGATCATCGGCGGGCTTGTGGTCAAGCTCGGCAGCCGCATGGTCGATAGCTCCCTTCGCACCAAACTCAATTCGATCAAGCACGCGATGAAAGAGGCAGGCTGATGGACATCCGCGCCGCGGAAATCTCCGCAATTCTCAAGGACCAGATCAAGAATTTCGGCCAGGAGGCCGAGGTCTCCGAGGTCGGTCAGGTTCTGTCGGTCGGTGACGGCATCGCCCGCGTCTACGGTCTCGACAACGTGCAGGCCGGCGAAATGGTCGAGTTCGAGAACGGTACGCGCGGCATGGCGCTCAACCTCGAAACCGACAATGTCGGCGTCGTCATCTTCGGCGCCGACCGCGAGATCAAGGAAGGCCAGACCGTCAAGCGCACCCGCGCCATCGTCGACACCCCGGTCGGCAAGGGCCTGCTCGGCCGCGTCGTCGACGCGCTCGGCAACCCGATCGACGGCAAGGGCCCGATCCAGGGCGTCGAGCGCAAGCGCGTCGACGTCAAGGCGCCCGGCATCATTCCCCGCAAGTCGGTGCACGAGCCGATGGCGACCGGGTTGAAGTCGATCGACGCGCTGATCCCGATCGGCCGCGGCCAGCGCGAGTTGATCATCGGCGACCGCCAGACCGGCAAGACCGCGATCGCGCTCGACACCATCCTGAACCAGAAGCCGCTGAACGCGCAGACCGACGAGAAGATCAAGCTGTATTGCGTCTACGTCGCGATCGGCCAGAAGCGCTCGACGGTTGCCCAGTTCGTCAAGGTGCTCGAGGAGCAGGGCGCGCTGGAATACTCGATCATCGTCGCCGCGACCGCGTCCGATCCGGCCCCGATGCAGTACCTGGCGCCGTTCACCGGCTGCACCATGGGCGAGTATTTCCGCGACAACGGCATGCATGCCGTCATCATCTATGACGACTTGTCCAAGCAGGCCGTCGCCTACCGCCAGATGTCGCTGCTGCTGCGCCGCCCGCCGGGCCGCGAAGCCTATCCGGGCGACGTGTTCTACCTGCATTCGCGCCTGCTCGAGCGCGCGGCGAAGATGAACGACAGCAAGGGCGCCGGCTCGCTGACCGCGCTGCCGGTGATCGAGACCCAGGCCAACGACGTCTCGGCCTACATCCCGACCAACGTCATCTCCATCACCGACGGCCAGATCTTCCTGGAAACCGACCTGTTCTACCAGGGCATCCGCCCGGCGGTGAACGTCGGCCTGTCGGTGTCGCGCGTCGGCTCCTCGGCGCAGACCAAGGCGATGAAGAAGGTCGCCGGCAAGATCAAGGGCGAGCTGGCGCAGTACCGCGAGATGGCGGCGTTCGCGCAGTTCGGCTCCGATCTCGACGCCGCCACCCAGCGCCTGCTCAACCGCGGCGCGCGCCTGACCGAGCTGTTGAAGCAGCCGCAGTTCTCGCCGCTGAAGATGGAAGAGCAGGTTTGCGTGATCTATGCCGGCGTCAACGGCTATCTCGACGGCCTTCCGGTCAGCAAGATCCGCGCCTTCGAGGACGGCCTGCTGTCGCTGTTGCGCGGCAAGCATGTCGACATTCTCGAGGCCATCCGCACCAGCCGCGACCTCGGCGACGACGTTGCCGCCAAGCTGAAGGGCGTGGTCGAGGGCTTCACCAAGTCGATGGCCTGACGCATGTGATACCCGCCGCCGCCCCGAGGGGCGCGGCGCGGGCAGTTGGAAAAGTTGGGGTTCGCGAACCGGCCGCCGGTCGGATCGCAGGGGCAGACTGGGCAAACCTAGAATGGCTTCACTGAAGGATATGCGGGTCCGCATCGCCTCGACCAGGGCGACGCAGAAGATCACCAAGGCGATGCAGATGGTGGCGGCCTCGAAGCTGCGCCGGGCGCAGACCGCCGCCGAAGCCGCTCGCCCCTATGCCCAGCGCATGGACACGGTGATCGGCAACATCGCCGCCGCCACCGCCGGCTCCGGCACCGCGCCGGCGCTGCTGGCCGGCACCGGCAACGACGCCGTGCACCTGCTGCTGGTCTGCACCGGCGAGCGCGGGCTGTCGGGCGCGTTCAACGCCTCGATCGTGCGGCTGGCGCGCGAGCGCGCGCTGGCGCTGATGGCGCAGGGCAAGACCGTCAAGTTCTTCTGTGTCGGCCGCAAGGGCTACGACCAGCTGCGCCGCAACTTCGACAAGCAGATCATCGAGCACGTCGAGCTGCGCAGCGTTCGCCAGCTCGGCTTCAAGAATGCCGAGGACATCGCCAAGCAGGTGATTGCGCGCTTCACCGCCGGCGAGTTCGACGTCTGCACGCTGTTCTATTCGCGCTTCAAGTCGGTGATCGCGCAGAGCCCGACCGCGCAGCAGATCATCCCGCTGCAGATCGAGCCGCGCAGCGGCGCCGCCGCCGCGTCCGCCGTCTACGACTACGAGCCGGCCGAGGAGGACATCCTCGCCAGCCTGCTGCCGCGCAATCTCGCGATCCAGATCTTCCGTGCGCTGTTGGAAAACAACGCGTCGTTCTACGGCGCGCAGATGAGCGCGATGGACAATGCCACCCGCAACGCGGGCGACATGATCCGCAAGCAGACCCTGATCTACAACCGGACCCGCCAGGCGATGATCACCAAGGAGCTGATCGAGATCATCTCCGGCGCCGAGGCGTTGTAAGGCAAGTTCGAGCCGCCCAGTTTCAAGAATTCAAGTTCAAGACTTCGAGGAGAAAGTTTCCATGGCCCAGCCCGCCAATCAGGTCGGACGCATCACCCAGGTCATCGGCGCCGTCGTGGACGTGCAGTTCGAGGGACACCTGCCCGCCATTCTCAACGCCATCGAGACCACCAATGGCGGCTCGCGGCTGGTGCTCGAGGTGGCGCAGCATCTCGGCGAATCCACCGTCCGCACCATCGCCATGGACGTCACCGAGGGCCTGGTGCGCGGCCAGGAAGTGACCGACACCGGCGAGCCGATCGAAGTGCCGGTCGGCGTCGGCACACTCGGCCGCATCATGAACGTGGTCGGCGAGCCGGTCGACGAAGGCGGGCCGATCGTCGCCGAGGGCCGCCGCGCCATCCACCAGCCGGCCCCGTCCTATACCGAGCAGTCCACCGAGGCCGAGATCCTCGTCACCGGCATCAAGGTCGTCGACCTGCTGGCGCCGTACGCCAAGGGCGGCAAGATCGGCCTGTTCGGCGGCGCCGGCGTCGGCAAGACCGTGCTGATCCAGGAACTGATCAACAACGTCGCCAAGGCCCATGGCGGCTACTCGGTGTTCGCCGGCGTCGGCGAGCGCACCCGCGAAGGCAACGACCTCTATCACGAGTTCATCGAATCCGGCGTCAACAAGCAGGGCGGCGGCGAAGGCTCGAAATGCGCGCTGGTGTACGGCCAGATGAACGAGCCCCCGGGCGCCCGCGCCCGCGTCGGCCTCTCCGGCCTCACCGTCGCCGAGCACTTCCGCGACCAGGGCCAGGACGTGCTGTTCTTCGTCGACAACATCTTCCGCTTCACCCAGGCCGGTTCCGAAGTGTCGGCGCTGCTCGGCCGCATTCCCTCCGCGGTGGGTTACCAGCCGACGCTCGCCACCGACATGGGCGCGCTGCAGGAGCGCATCACCACCACCAACAAGGGTTCGATCACCTCGGTGCAGGCGATCTACGTGCCGGCCGACGACTTGACCGACCCGGCGCCGGCGACCTCGTTCGCCCACCTCGACGCCACCACGGTGCTGAACCGCGCGATCTCGGAAAAGGGCATCTACCCGGCGGTCGATCCGCTCGACTCCACCTCGCGCATGCTGACCGCGCTGGTGGTCGGCGAGGAGCACTACAACGTCGCCCGCCAGGTGCAGCAGATCCTGCAGAAGTACAAGTCGCTGCAGGACATCATCGCCATTCTCGGCATGGACGAACTGAGCGAAGAGGACAAGGTGACGGTGGCGCGCGCCCGCAAGATCGAGCGCTTCCTGTCGCAGCCGTTCCACGTCGCCGAAATCTTCACCGGCTCGCCGGGCAAGTTCGTCGACCTCGCCGACACCATCAAGGGCTTCAAAGGGCTTTGCGACGGCAAGTACGACCACCTGCCGGAAGCGGCCTTCTACATGGTCGGCACCATCGAGGAAGCCGTCGAGAAGGGCAAGAAGCTCGCGGAAGCGGCGTAACCCAGAACAGGCGGACAGTACGATGGCCACGTTCCATTTCGATCTGGTGTCGCCGGAAAAGGTCGCCTACTCCGGCGACGTTGACCAGGTCGACGTGCCCGGTCTCGAAGGCGATTTCGGCGTGCTGGCCGGCCATTCGCCGCTGGTGGCGAGCGTCCGTCCGGGCATCCTCACCGTCACCGTCGGCGACAAGCACGAGAAGATCATCGTGCTCGGCGGGCTCGCGGAAGTGTCCGAGAAGGGCCTCACCGTGCTGGCCGATACCGCGACCTCGCTCGCCGAGCTCGATCGCGCGGCGTTCGCCCAGCAGGTCGCCGACATGGAAGAGAAGCTGAAGGACGAGGAGCCCGGCAACGAGCTCGACCACGCCATCAGCCGGCTCGACCACTACAAGACGATCCAGCAGCAGATCATGGCGACCGCGATGCACTGATCGCGGTTCCGCATCACCGCAAAGACAGCAGCCCGGTCTCCCTGAGATCGGGCTTTTTGCTGGCCGTCGGGTGAGGGGAACTGAACCACCGCGGGCAAGACGGCGACGTAATCGGGTGTAGGATCTCCGCACCCGATTGCAGGAGGCACATCATGCCATCTGATCTGGACTACTGGTTTCCCGCCAAGCGTTATGGTTGGGGCTGGGGCGTCCCCAAGGCCTGGCAGGGCTGGGCGGTGCTGGCGACCTTCGTCGTGCTGGTCGCCGCCGGCGCCTGGCTGTTTCCACCGCGGACCGCGCACGTTGCCTATCTCGCCTACGTCGTCGTCCTGTGTCTGCTGCTCACCGGCGTCTGCTGGCTGAAGGGCGCGCCGCCGCGCTGGCGCTGGGGTGACGACTAGAGCCTTCGGCCTCATGGTTCGCGACGCGCGTTCCGCGCTCCTCACGATGAGGGGTCGAGCGCAAACCGCGCGAACTCCCGCGCCACGGTTTCGTACACCGCGCGGCGGAACGGCACCACGAGAACGGCGACCCGGTCGAGCCGCTCCCAGCGCCACTGGTCGAATTCCGGCGGCTGGCCGCCCCGCGGCGACAGCGGATCGATCTCGTCCTCCTGCCCGGTGAAGCGCAGCGCGAACCACTTCTGGCGCTG
>JBKQQE010000494.1:0-4556 GCA_052326245.1 Xanthobacteraceae bacterium
ATTGCGTGGATGCCGATGTGCGTGAGGCTATCGGTCAGGAACTTGGTGAACTCTGCCTCTGACATTTCGCCCGAGGCCATCGCGAATTCACGATGCGAAACGCTGCCGTTGCCGCTGGCGTGGCCGTCGATCCGGACGTTGTACGGCGGATCAGCGAACGCGGCTGCGGCTTTCTGACCCTCTAGCAGGCTGCTGAAAAAGTCGTTTTGCGATGCGGTTGGAGTGTGATTCTGTGCATGTGCTTGATTCCTTTGATTTGGGGAACGCGATGCGCGGTGAAGATCAGCGATCGGATGAGCTTTTCAGCTACGTCCGTTTGGACACGCGTATCCCGGCCGATCATCCGCTGCGGGCAATCCGGACGCTGACCGATGAAGCGCTGGCCGGACTGTCGCGAGATTTCAACAAACTTTACGCGCGAGACGGCCGGCCGTCGATCCCGCCGGAGCGGCTGTTGCGGGCGCTGCTGCTGCAAGCGTTCTACACGGTGCGCTCGGAACGGCAGTTGATGGAGCAACTCGACTACAATCTGCTGTTCCGCTGGTTCGTCGGGCTCTCGGCGGATGATCCGGTGTGGGATCCGACGGTATTCTGCAAGAATCGGGATCGGCTGCTCGACGGCGATATCGCGGCCAAGTTCTTCGCGGGCGTTCTGAATCTGCCTCAGGTCCGCAAGCTGCTCTCCAGTGAGCACTTTTCGGTCGACGGCACCCTGATCGAGGCTTGGGCCAGCATGAAGAGCTTTGTGCCGAAGGACGGCGGCGATCCGCCGTCGAGGAAAGGTCATGGCAGCGGTGGGCGCAATGCCGAGCGCAACTTCCATGGCGAAAAGCGCAAGAATGACACGCATTTCTCGACCACCGACCCTGACGCCCGCCTGTTCCGCAAAGGCGCCGGCAAGGAGGCCAAGCTCTGCCACATGGGGCATCTGATGATGGAGAACCGCAATGGCCTCCTTGTCGATGCGCGCTTGACCGAGGCCAACGGCACAGCGGAGCGCTCGATTGCGCTCGACATGATCAAGGACAATGCCAGGCCCGGCAGCACCGTGGGCGGCGACAAGAACTATGACACCGCCGACTTCGTCGCCGGCTGCCGTCGGCGCGGCTGCACGCCGCATGTCTCGCAGAACAATGCCAACCGCCGCTCCGCGATCGACGCGCGCACCACCCGCCATCCCGGCTATCGCATCAGCACGATCAAGCGCAAGCGGATCGAAGAACCCTTTGGGTGGATGAAGACCGTCGGCGGTCTGCGCAAGACCCGGCATCGTGGGCGCGGCCTGGTGGAATGGTTCTTCGTCCTGACTGCCGTCGCCTATAATCTCATTCGCATCCCGAAGCTCCTCGCCGCAACGGGATGAGTCTGTCCGGAGAGACCAATATGAGACAAAACCGCAACCCATACCGCCCATGCGGCGCCGATCGCGACCCGTCACTCCGCTTGTTCGCCCCGCAAACATCAAGAAAATCGCTCTCAGATCTCAGTTTTTCAGCAACCTGCTAGGGCCTCCGGTGCATCAGCGCCATGCGGCGGCAGCTGGCGACGATCTCGTCCTTCTGGTTGAGCGCGTGGTGCTCGAACTCGACGATGCCGGCCTTAGGCCGCGACTTGGAATCCCGCACCGAGAGCACTTTGGTGGTCGCGCGCAGGGTGTCGCCGTGGAACACCGGCTTCGGGAAATTGACGTCGGTCATGCCGAGATTGGCCACCGTGGTGCCCATGGTGGTCTCGTACACGGTCATGCCGATCATGATGCCGAGCGTATAGAGGCTGTTGAACAGCCGCTGGCCGAATTCGGTGGAGGCGGAAAAATGCGCGTCGATGTGCAGCGGCTGCGGGTTCATGGTCAAGAGGCTGAACATGGTGTTGTCCATCTCGGTGACGGTGCGGGTGAACGGATGCCTGAACTCCTGCCCGACCGTGAAGTCCTCGAAATAAAGTCCCGCCATGATGCTGTTCTCCGGTGAATGGGGGCGGCGGCCCGCCGCCGCGCGCGTTTGCGTCAGGAAGCCTTGTCGAGGGTGACGGCGCTGGTTTCGCCCAGCCGCTCGATCTCTTCTTCGGTGAAGCCGGCCTCGCCGAGAATCTCGCGGCCGTGCTGGCCAAGCGTCGGCGCGGGCCCGCCGGGGGCCGGCTGGGTCACGCTCCAGGTCGAGGGCACCTGCATCTGCCGGATCCGCCCCTCGACCGGGTGGTCGACGAGTTTGAAGAAGCCGACCGCGTCGAGGTGCGGATCCTGCAGGATCGATTCCAGCGTGTGCATTGGCATCACCGGGATGTCGGCGCGCTCCAGCAGTTCGCGCCACTGCGCCGTGGTGCGGCCGAGAAAGATGCGGCCGACCTCGTCGTAGATCTCGTCGATATGCGCGGTGCGCGCGGCGTGGTTGGCGAAGCGCGGCTGTTCGAGGAAGTCGTTGCGGCCGATCGCCTCGAAGAAGCTGCGCCACTGCTTGTCGTTGTAGATCAGCACGCAGAGGTAGCCGTCGCTGGTCTGGTAGGGACGGCGGTAGCGCGACAACAGTCGCCGGTAGCCGCCGTGGTCGAGCGGCGGGTCGTAGGTCAGCCCGCCGAGATGGTCGATCAGCACGAAGTCGGTCATGCACTCGAACATCGGCACGTCGATGCGCTGGCCGACGCCGGTGCGGCTCTGGTGCATCAGCCCGCCCAGGATGGCGTTCACCGCCATCAGCCCGACCACGCGGTCCGCCATGGTGATCGGCACGTAGCGCGGCGTGCCGTCGCCGGCTTCTGCCAGCAGCGTCGGTATCGTCGAGGCGCCCTGGATCAGGTCGTCGTATGCCGGCTTCGCCGCATAGGGGCCGTTCTGGCCGTAGCCGAACACGCCCACATAGACGATCCTCGGGTTGGCGGCGGCCAGCGTCTCGTAGTCGAGGCCGAGCCGCGCCATCGCCTGCGGACGCACGTTGTAGACGATGGCGTCGGCGGTCTCAGCCAGCCGCAGCAGCGCGGCGTGGCCGTCGGGATGCTTCAGGTCGATGACGATGCTGCGCTTGCCGCGGTTGGCGTTGAGGAACATGCCGCCCATGCCCGGCGTGCGGCCGGGCCCGATCTGCCGCACGATGTCGCCCTCGGGGCTTTCGACCTTGATGACGTTGGCGGCCATGTCGGCGAGGATCTGGGTCGCATAGGGGCCCATCAGCACGGTGGTCAGGTCGAGAATGGTCAGGCCGGCAAGTGGACCCATAGGTGTTTCCCTAGTGTTGCCCCGCATGCGACGTCTGGATCGGGCGACGCCAATTATTCATATACGTGGACATAAAGTCCACAAATTAGTCCTGATCCGCGCAATGAGCTATGGGAATTCAGCATGGCGCGCCTGATTGACACGATTGTTCACGTATATGTATCATAAGTTCACAAAATAAAATACCGGAGAAGCGCTGCCGTCGCTGCGATGCAGCCGGTGGGCGGGAGGAGGCCGATGAAGAAAACCGTGGCAACGATGCTGGCGCTGTCACTCGCCGGCGCATTGGCCGCGCGCCCGTCGGCGGCGCTGGAATTGAAGGTGGCGGATTCGTTTCCCTCCGGCCACTACCTGGTGCGGCTGATGCTGAAGCCGTGGATGGACGACGTCACCAAACGCAGCAACGGCGCCGTGACCTTCAGCTATTATCCGAACCAGCAGATCGGCAAGGCCGCCGACCTGCTGCGGCTGACGCAGTCGGGCGTCGTCGACATCGGCTACATCGCCCCGTCCTACGCCTCCGACAAGATGCCACTGTCGGAAGTGGCGCAGCTGCCGGAAGCGTTTTCCACCAGTTGCGCCGGCACGCTGGCCTACTGGAAGACCGCGCGGCAGGGCCTGCTGGCGCAGCAGGAATATGCACCCAACAAGATCAGGCTCCTGATGGAAGTGGTGCTGCCGCCCTACCAGGTGTTCACCGTCGAGCAGAAGATCGAGAGCCTGAATGACATCCAGGGCCTGAAGCTGCGCACCACCGGCGGCGCGCAGGACCTCACGATGAGGGCGATCGGGGCGGTGCCGGTGCGGATGTCGGCGCCGGATGCCTACGAATCGCTGTCGCGCGGCACGCTGGACGGGCTGTTGTTTCCGCAGGAAAGCGTCGCCTCCTACGGCCTCGACAAGCTGGTGAAGCATGCCACCGTGGGCGTCAGCTTCGGCAGCTTCATCGTCGCCTATTCCATCAGCCAGGCGGCCTGGGAGCGACTGCCGGCGGACGTCAAAAAGGCGTTCGACGAAGCCTCCGAGGCCATCGAGCCCGCGGTTTGCGCCGCCGTGGACAAGGAGCAGGACGGCTCGCGCCAGCGCCTCGATCAGGCCGGCGTCAGCTTCGAGCCGATTCCGGAAGCGACCCGCGCGCAGCTGAAGGAGAAGCTGAAGGGCGTCGGCGTCGAATGGGCCACCGCGCTTGACGGCCGCGGCAAGCAGGCGTCGGCGGTGCTGAAGGAGTTCGAGTCCCTGCTCGCGGCGGGAGCGGGGAAGTGAAGGGGGCGGGCCCTCATCGTCATGCCCGGCCAGCGCGATCCGTCTTCGACGGATCGCTAGGACTAAGGTCTGCCGGGCATCCACG
>JBKQQE010000495.1:0-3080 GCA_052326245.1 Xanthobacteraceae bacterium
ACGGCGGCGCCACCGTGGCGACGTCGAGGCGCGCGGGCAGCGCGGAGAGCAGCGCCACCTGCTCATGGGTCGGAAACAGCAGGTCGATGGCGCGCACCCGCGCGATCCGGTTCGCCGCCGCGAGCCAAGCCATCGGCGCGCGGCCGAACCGCGGCACGGCGTGCACCTTGCGAACGTGGCGGGTGAACCGCGCCAGACATATGGGCGTCGACGAGAGAAGCTCGACATGGTGGCCGGCCTCGCCAAGCCGCGTCGCCACCTGACGCGAGGTGAGGCCGGAGCCTTCGGTGAGCAGGACCCGCATGAGATTTCCCGCTAGCCCGCTAGCCCCCGAGCAGCCCAACCTCGCGAAGATAGGCCGCAAAGCGATCGTGGTTGTCGGCGAGGTTGGCGGCGATCTCGCCGAGGTCGTCGAGGGTGTAGCTCGCTTCGTCCGGCGCCGCCTGGCCCGGATGCGCGGGCTCGATCGCCGGCGTCACGCGCAGGATCCAGTTCGGCTGGATCGAATGCGGTCCGCTCGCCCGGACCCAGCTCGCATGGGCGATCGCGTCGCGCAGCGGCGTCAGGCCGGCGGGCACCGCGAGATAGGCGTGGACCCGCTCCCACTGGTCGCTCGGCTCGCCCTTCACGCGCATGAGGTCAAGCAGGGCCAGGCGATGGTGGGCGAAATCGCGGTGCCTCATCATCACGGCAATCGAGGCGGGGTCGGAGCCGGCGAGGCGGGCGAGGACCGTCTGAATCATCGCCTCGTCGCGCGCAAAGGCGTGAACGATGCTGCCGAACAGCGTCAGATGCCGTTCGGTGAGGCAATCGCGCTCGGGGTCCTTCATGTCGGGTCTCCTGTAATTCGTTCGGCGGATCAAACCCTTTCCGCCATGGCCGCGGTTTGAGGGAGGTCAAGGTTTGGCGGGGGGCTGGGTTGCACGCGACGGCGCGACACCTCATTGTCTGAGCGAACATGCATCAACAGAACCAAGTCCCATTCGAAAAACCTGTCATGCCCGGCCTTGTGCCGGGCATCCACGTCTTCAAAGCCTGGCAGCAAGAAAGACGTGGATGGCCGGGACACGCCCGGCCCTGACGGTAAAATGGATCATCCCTCAGGATGACTCTCCGGCGTTCGTCGCATTTCGCCGCCCGCCCTCAATTCTTCCTCGTGGTGGTGCCGTCGCCGCCGGCCTCGTAGAACGCCCTCGCGTCGGCGGTGAAGGCGGCCCGCGAGATCGCTGAGGTATAGACCATGTGGCCGCCGCGGTAGAGCTTCAGCGCGACGCGGCCGGCGGCCAGCGAGGCCGGCAGGTGATCGATGACATATTTCGCGGCGGCGTAGGGCGTCACCAGGTCGCTCACGCCCTGGGCGATCAGGAGCCGGAACGACGGCGACACCGACAGCGCCTCCCGGATCTCGTCGGCGGCGGAAGCCTGCTGCGCCGAGCCCTTGCCGTGGCTGCCCCACTGCCACTGGTTGTTGATATCCTCGGCGAGCAGCACATAGGTCATGTCGCATTTGAAGCCGAGCTCGCCGCGCGCATAGGCGGCGAAGGCGCCGCCATAGGCGCGGGTGAAGCCCGACAGCACCGGATCGGGGCTGCGGTCCTCCGCCGTCTCCGGATAGGCGTCGGGCGCGGCGAGCGTGGCGTCATAGGCGCTGACGACGTCGCGGTCGCGCTCGCGCACGTCCTTGAGATAGGCGTCGCGCACGAAGCCGCGGGTGCGCGCCACCACCTCGGGCGACAGCCCGGTGATGGCGGCGACGCGGCCGTAGAAGGCCCGCGCGGCATCGTCCGCGAGCGGCGGCCCGGCCAGCGTGGTGAGATAGTCGGTCATGGCGAAGCGCTCGACCTCGCGCAGCGCCTCCGGCGTGAAGGCGTTGCGGCGCTCCAGCTCGGCGGCGGCCATCGAGGACAGCTGCAGCGCGGCGCCGAGCGGGTAGCGGTTGGCGTTGAAGATCAGCGCGCCGTCGATCAGGGGCGACAGCATGACGATGCCCGACACCATCAGGCCCTGGTCCTGGCGCAGCGCCTCCGCGGTCTTGGCGGCGCGGAAGCCGCCATAGCTCTCGCCGAGCAGGTATTTCGGCGACGCCGCGCGGTCGTTGCGCGCCACGTAGAGCGCGATCGCCTTCGCCATCGCCTTGGCGTCCGCCGCGACGCCGTAGAAGTTCTTGGCATCGTCGGATTTCGCGGCGCGGCTCCAGCCGGTGCCGATGGGGTCGATGATGACGAGGTCGGTGAAGGTGAGCCAGCTCTGCGGGTTGTCGATCAGCCTGGCATTGGCGCCGTCGTGGCCGGTGGGGCCGAAATCGAGAATCCGGGGCCCGACCAGGCCGAGATGCAGATAGGCCGAGGCCGCGCCCGGCCCGCCGTTGAACACGAAGGTGACCGGCCGGCGCGCGGTCGCGTCCTTGGCCGTATAGGCGGTGTAGAACATCGCCGCGATGCGCTCGCCGGTCTCGCCATAGAGGTCGAAGGTGCCGGCGGTGGCGGTGTAGCCGAGCGGACCCGCTGCGGTTGCCAGCGTGTGCTGGGTGACGGAATCCGGCGGCAGCAGCGCAAGCCCGCCCTCGCGCCCGGTCATGCTCTTGAACGTGGTGCCGGCGTTGCCGCCCGGCGCGCGGCTGTCGCCGGGCTTGATGTCGCCGGTCTTGATGTCACCGGCCTTGGCGTCGGCGCCTTTGCCGTCGTTGGCCTTACTGGCGGCAGCGCCTGCCGCGCTGTCGGCTTTCGCCGCCTCGCCGCGGTCCTGGGCGAATGCCGGAGGCACGGGCGCAGTGACGAGGAGCAGCGCGCACAGCGCGGGGACGAGGGACGATCGGCGGGGCATGGTTGTCTCCGGTGCAGGGCGTAGTCGAAGCTGTGGCAGATCTTTGTGGCAGGTTTGTCGCGGGGCGTCTGTGATGCGCTTGCAGTGGGCGGTGCGCGTGTGACGCGGAGCGACGTCCCATCGCCCTCTGCGTCATTGCCGGGCTTGTCTCGGCGGCTTGTGCTTTGATGGGATGCCGGAGGGACTGAGCCTCCCTCCGGCCCGGGCGCGAGACCGATTTCGGGCAGGATCGCAAGACCGAGGTCAAGCGTGGTCCG
>JBKQQE010000496.1:0-6729 GCA_052326245.1 Xanthobacteraceae bacterium
CCGCGCTGTCCGAGGAGATCGCCCGCGGCATCAAGGGGGCGAGGCTCGTGGTGGTGCCCGACTGCGGCCACCTGTCCCAGCCCGAGCAGCCGGAGGCGGTGGCCGGGGCACTTGCCGCCTGGCTTGCGGCCGCGCAAGACTGACCCGGGGCCGACGCCCGCGCTCTTGCCTTTTCAGGGCAAAATCAGCAGCTTCCCGGGCGAAAGCCGCGCCGCCCCAAGGAACATGTGGTACGAGAACACGGACTTCGTCCGAGTGCGGGGCGATCGAGTGAGTGATTTGCAGGGGTTTGGGGACGTCAAATGCTGACGCCGGCGGAACTGGTCTGGCTGATCGCGGCCGTGGCCAAGGGCGACGAGGCGGCTTTCGAGCGCCTGTACGGTGCCACCCGGGCGAAACTGTTCGGGGTCGTGCTCCGTATCTTGCGGCGACAGGATCTCGCCGAAGAGGTGGTGCAGGACGCCTACGTCAAGATCTGGAACGGCTCCGGCCAGTTCAATCCGGCGCTGGCGTCTCCGATTACCTGGATGGTGTCGATCGCCCGCAACCGGGCCATCGACATGGTGCGCAAGCGTGGCGAGTCCTCCATCGAGGATGAGCCGGCAGCCATGGAGGTGGCGTCCGATACGCCCGATCCGCTGGCCCGGCGCGAGATGACGGAAGAGTTGAAGCGGCTGTTGGCCTGCGTCGGCAGGCTCGAGCCGGACCGGCAGAAGCTGGTCCTGCTCGCCTACTACAACGGCTGGAGCCGCGAGCAGTTGGCGGAGAAATTCAATACGCCGGTGAACACGGTGAAGACATGGCTGCGCCGCAGCATGATTGAAATCCGAGAGTGCCTCGGCCTGGCATGATGATGACATGAGCTACAGCGAAGACCATATCGTCCTGGCGGCGGAATACGTGCTCGGCACCCTCGACCCCGAGGAGCGCGCCCAGGTCGAGACCATGATGAAGGTCGATGCCGACTACCGGGCAATGGTGGAACGCTGGGAGCGTGCACTCGGCGAGCTGAACGCCATGGTGGGGTCGGTCGAGCCGCCGGCCGAACTCTGGGACAAGATCAAGTCGGCCGCGTTCGGCACCGCGTTGCAGCTGCCGTTGGCGCTGCCCGAACTGCCGCCGCCGCCGCCGGAGCCGGCGGTGGTACCGCCGGAGGCGGTGGTCGACGGCGCCAAGGTGCTCGAATTCCGCAACCGCGAACGGCGCTGGCGCGCGCTCGCCGGCGTCGCCACCGCGCTCGCGGCCTGCCTGGTGGCGGTGGTCGTGCTGCAGGTGGCGCGGCCGGAGATGTTGCCCGACGGATTGCGCGCCAGGCCGCGGATCCAGACCGTGCAGGTGCCGTCGCCGCCGGCGCCGGTTCCGGCCCAGTTCGTCGCCGTGCTGCAAAAAGGCAGCGATGCGCCGGCCTTCATCCTGACGGTCGACGTCGCGACCAAGGCCTTCACCGTGCGCCGGGTCGGCGCCGAGGCCGAACGCGGCAAGAGCTACGAATTGTGGCTGGTGTCGGACAAGCTGTTGAAGCCGCGCTCGCTCGGCGTGATCGGCGACAGCGACTTCACCCGCCGTCCGACGCTTTCGGCCTATGACAGCGACCTCATCAACAAGGCGACCTATGCGGTGACCATCGAACCGGAAGGCGGCTCGCCGACCGGCGTCGCCACCGGGCCGATCGTGTTCACCGGCAAGCTGGTGGAGACCGTGCCGCCGGCGGCGCCGCCGCGCTAAAGCTCTCTCAGCAGACGGTGTGACCTATCCGTCATGGCCGGGCTTGACCCGGCCATCCACTCTTCGCTTCGCGACAGAAGCCGTAAAGCGTGGACCCGCGGGTCAAGCCCGCGGGTGACGCGGAGAGTGTGGTGACGCGCGTCAACAGGCTTACCGCCCTTCTTCAATTCACGCATCGCGTCCTAGCCCGCCGGCAATTCCACACCGCAAAAAAAAGAAAATCCCGTGGGGAGCGGGCGTTTTCTCGATACGTCACTCGGGGGGAAGTGACGTGGTCGTCAGGGGTAGTCGCTTGGGGTCGTTACTTGGGTAGTCCTTACAGTCGTTGGCCGACTGCGTTGTCCACGTCGCGCCTGGCGGGGATAGTCAGGCGCACGTGAATTCCTCGAAATCCTCCTCACCGAACCATCGAACCTGAGCTGCTGGTGAACGCCACCGGCTTGCCCGCCTTGATCACGCGCGCGGTCTGGACGTTGTCATCGTTGCTGACCCGGGACGCGATCCCGACGCCGGCAACGAGCGTGGCAGCAAACAGCGCCACAACAACGATTTTCAGGTGGGTCATGCGATCCGCACTATAGATAGAGTGGTTCACGATAGCCTCCTGCCGTCTCATTCTCGTCCGTCTGCCAACTCGCCTGTTATCCGTTGAAGTCTTTTTGTCGGTCTCGTGCCGTCTTGTTGAGGTTGGTACACCCCACCCGCAGACGGGTTCACGCATCACATGGCAAAGAACGTGGAGAGCGGCGATCGGGTCCGGTAGGGGCGATCACAATGCGGTGACATTTCTTGATCGGGCGCGATCAGGAATCGCCGGCGGAGCCGCCGTCGAGGCTGATAATCCAGGCGAGGCAGGGGTTTATCGGAGTTTCAGATCGATCCGACGGTTTTCAGCCGGGCCCGGGGGTGGATCTCGGCTTGCGACAAAACAGTTGTCTGTGACCGAAAACGCTCAACCAGCGAGCGCACGAACGGGCGGATCGCGGCCGAGGTCACCAGCACCGGAGCCTCGCCCTCGCGCGCCGCCTGCTCGAAGCGCTCGCGCACCACGGTCATGAACTCCGACAGCTTGGAGGGCTGCATCGCCAGGCTGCGGTCGTCGCCGGTGCCGACCAGGGACTCCGCGAACGCCTGCTCCCACCGCGCCGACAGCGCGATCAGCGGCACGTAGCCGTTGAAGGAGGTATTCTGGGCGCAGATCTGCCGCGCCAGCCGCGCGCGGACGTGCTCGACCACCGTCGCCGGGTTGCGCGAGAAGGCGAGCGCGTCGGCGATGCCCTCGAGAATGGTCGAGAGGTCGCGGATCGAGATCCGCTCCGCCAGCAGCAGCTGCAGCACGCGCTGGACGCCGGAGATGGTGATCAGGCTGGGCACGATGTCCTTGAGCAGTTCGCCCTGTTCCTTCGGCAGTTCCTTGAGCAGCTTCTGCACCTCGCCGTAGGACAGCAGGTCCGACATGTTGCTCTTGAGCAGTTCGGTGAGGTGGGTCGACAGCACGGTGGCGGCGTCGACCACGGTGTAGCCCTTGAGCGAGGCCTCTTCCTTGAGCGAGGCGTCGACCCAGGTCGCGGGCAGGCCGAAGGTCGGCTCGGTGGTGTGGGAGCCCGGCAGATTGACCTGCGCGCCGGCCGGATCCATCACCATGTAGTTGTTCGGCCAGATCCGTCCCGAGCCGGCATCGACCTCCTTGATCTTGATGACGTAGGTGTTGGCCTCGAGCTGGACGTTGTCGAGGATGCGCACCGCCGGCATCACGAAGCCCATCTCGATGGCCAGCGACTTGCGCAGCGCCTTGATCTGCTCGGTCAGGCGGTCGGTGCCGTCGGGCCCGTTGACCAGCGGCAGCAGGGCGTAGCCGAGCTCGATCTTGAGGTCGTCGATCTTGAGCGCGGCCGAGATCGGCTCCTCGGCGGCGGCCGCGGCCGCCGCCGCGATGCCGGGGGCGGCGGCGGCGGTGGCGGCGTCGGCTGCGGTCGTGTTGTTCTTGGTGGGGGCCATCACCGCCAGCGCGCCGGCGCCGCCGCCGAGCGCCAGGAACGGCAGCATCGGAATACCCGGCAGCATGGCCAGGATCAGCATCACCGCGGCCGACATACCGAGCGCCTGCGGATAGCCGGACAACTGCTTCATCAGCGCCTTGTCGGCGGCGCCGCTGACGCCGGCCTTCGACACCAAGAGGCCCGCGGCGGTGGAGACGATCAGCGCCGGGATCTGGGTGACGAGGCCGTCGCCGACGGTCAAGAGCGTGTAGCTGCGCGCGGCTTCCGCGAACGGCAGGCCCTGCTGGGCGATGCCGATGATCATGCCGCCGATGACGTTGATGAACACCACCAGCAGGCCGGCGACCGCGTCGCCGCGGACGAATTTCGAGGCACCGTCCATGGCGCCGAAGAAGCCGCTTTCGTCTTCCAGCGCCTTGCGCCGCTCGCGCGCGGTCTTCTCGTCGATCAGGCCGGCGGAGAGGTCGGCGTCGATCGCCATCTGCTTGCCGGGCATCGAATCCAGGTGGAACCGGGCGGCGACTTCGGCGATGCGCCCGGAGCCCTTGGTGATGACCACGAAATTGACGATCACCAGGATGATGAAGACGATGATCCCGATGACGAAATTGCCGCTCATCACGAAATTGCCGAACGCCTCGATGACGTGGCCGGCGGCGGCCGAGCCCTCGTGGCCGTGCGCCAGGATCAGGCGGGTGGAGGCGAGGTTGAGCGACAGCCGCAGCATCGTCGAGATCAGGAGCACGGTCGGGAACGCCGAGAACTCCAGCGGCGCCTGGATGAACAGCGAGGTCATCAGGATCAGGATCGACATCGTGATCGACACCGCCAGGAACAGGTCGAGCACGACCGAAGGCAGCGGCAGGATCAGCACCACCAGGATGGTGAGGATGCCGATGGCGAGCGCGATGTCGCCGCGCCGCAGGATCCTGACGATGTCGGAAAAAGTCGGAAAACCCGAACCGGTCGCCACCGCCGCGCCGCCGCCTGCCGCTACATCCACCATCGTCGCCGCTTCCTCACGCCCGTGACGGTCGCGGCCCCCGCGGGGTCGCGTTGCGGCCGGAAGGCCTCCGGCCGGCAAGTGGTTCACCGCACTGGCTTCCACGGGATCCCCCGGTTAGGCAGGCTGACGACACGCACTTTCCACTGGGCAAAATTTGCCCGGTTTATGGTTAGCAAAGGGTTAACTTCGGTATCCGCGGCGGCCGAAAGCCGGCCGGTCCGCATGCGCGCCGCCGCCGGCACCCCTGCACCGGCGCGCCTTGACCCCCTCGTGCCCGACACCCGATGGTAGCGACCCCGCGCCGTCGCCCGCGGGCAGCCGTCTTCACCCGCGTTGTTGTCCAGAAACCACCATGGATCCGACCATGAGCCGCATTTTCGTCCCGGATTCGCGCGCCGCCTGGGTGCGGCTCGCCCTCGCGCTCGTGATCGGCTCGATCGGCAGCGCCGGGATGTGGTCGGTGGTGGTGGCGCTGCCGGTGGTGCAGGCCGATTTCGGCGCCAGCCGCGGCGCCGCCTCGCTCGCCTTCACCTGCACAATGGTCGGCTTCGGCCTCGGCGGCGTGGTGATGGGCCGTCTCACCGACCGGCTCGGCATCGTCGCGGCGATCGCCATCGGCACCGCGGCGCTGGCGCTGGGCTATCTCGGCGCCGGGCTCGCGACTTCGCTGGCGATGTTCAACACCATGCATGTCGCCATCGGGCTCGGCGCCGCGGCGACCTTCGCGCCGCTGATGGCGGAGGCCTCGCACTGGTTCGAGCGCCAGCGCGGGCTCGCCGTGACCATCGCCGCCTCGGGCAATTACGTCGCCGGCGCCATCTGGCCGCCGGTGGTGGCGGGCGGCATCGATGCGGCAGGCTGGCGCACCACGCATCTTGCGATGGCGCTGTTCTGCGCCGTGGCGATGACGGTGGTGCTTCTGGTGCTGCGGGCGCAGATCGGCGGCGAAGCGCGCCGCAGCCACGCCAATGCCCCGCCGCCGCGGCTCGACCTGCGGTTTTCCAACAACGCGCTGACCGGGTTGTTGTGCGTCGCCGCGGTCGCCTGCTGCGTCGCCATGGCGATGCCGCAGGTGCACATCGTGGCCTATTGCGGCGACCTCGGCTACGGCGTGGCGCGCGGCGCGCAGATGCTGTCCCTGATGCTCGCCTTCGGCATCGTCAGCCGGATCGGCTCGGGCTTTCTCGCCGACCGCATCGGCGGCCTGCGCACGCTCCTGATCGGCTCGGTGGCGCAGGGCTTGGCGCTGTTGTTCTACGTGTTCTTCGACGGGCTCACCTCGCTCTACGTGATCTCGGCGCTGTTCGGCCTGTTCCAGGGCGGCATCGTGCCGAGCTACGCCATCATCGTGCGCGAGGCGATGCCGGCCGCGGAGGCGGCGACGCGGGTGGGCACGGTGGTGTTCGCTTCCGTGCTGGGAATGTCGTTCGGCGGCTGGGTCTCGGGCGTGATCTTCGACGCCACCGGCTCCTACGCGGCTGCGTTCCTCAACGGGCTCGGCTGGAACGCGCTCAACATCACCATCGCGGTGGGGCTGCTGCTGCGGGCGCGGCGCGCCCTGGTGCTGGCGTGACTGACGGCGTCGGCTGCCGCGCCGGCCGCTGCGCGCCGCCGGTTCGCCGGTTGCGATCCTCCGGTGATGTTTCCTCGCGCGCGCAATACGGGCCTTGCCGGCAGTGGCGACGGGATTTGCCGACGCGTGAGAGATTGCGGGCGGCCGCGCGCCATTGTATGGGGGAACCGCACCGTTGGCGCCATCGCTGGCCCCCGGCGGGCCTGTAGCTCAATGGTTAGAGCCGGCCGCTCATAACGGTCTGGTTGCAGGTTCGAGTCCTGCCGGGCCCACCAAAGTCACCATAACGTATTGTTTTATATGACATTATTCCCAGAGCAGGGCCCGGGGGACCAGGTTTGCGGGTTCCAAGACGCGACATAGGCGAGCTTTCGCCTTAGCATCGCCCCCATGGCGCCCGCCGGCCACCAGCGGCCATTCGCCTT
>JBKQQE010000497.1:0-2503 GCA_052326245.1 Xanthobacteraceae bacterium
CAGGCAAACCGGGCGCGGGCGCCAAACCGCCCGCGCCTCCCATAAATTTTGCCCCGCGTAACCGAACCGAATTCCGACCGCTTTCGTCCAATGGATATGCGGGCCATTTCGGTCCTAGCGGACGGAGAATTCAAATGTCGATCAAGATCAGGATTGCCGCCCTGGCTGTTGCTACGCTTGCCGTCACCGGTACGATCGCGTCCACCACGCAGCCGGCGGAAGCCAAGGGGTTCGGTCTGGGCCTCGGCATCGCAGCCGGCGTTGTCGGCGCCGCGGTGGTCGGCGGCGCCATTGCCGCCAACGACGGCTACTATGGTGACGGCTACCGCCGGTGTGGCTGGATCCGGCGGTACGATGCCTACGGCAACTATATCGGCCGGGCTCGGGTCTGCAATTGACCGCGGTCGTCTGAAACTGTGACCGGCGGGCGCCTCATCCACCCCGTTTGGCTAGCAGTGACCCGCCGGCACGGACCGGCGGGCCTGCAGAAAACTAAGGGCTTTGCGACGTGTTGAGCTGCCTGCTCAGTCGTCGAACATCGGCGGCGGCGTGAAGCCGCCGAAGTCGCGCTCGATCAGCTCGGCCAGCTTCAGCGGCGTACGATCTTCCAGCCACGGCCCGATGATCTGCACGCCGATCGGCAGGCCGTCCGGCGACAGGCCGATGGGAATGGCTGTTGCGGGCAGGCCGGGAAGCGTGGCGACTCCCGGCCAGATCAGTTGATCCACATACGGATAGTCCTTTCCGTCGATGGAGATGCGGCGTGCTTCCTGGTCCGCGCTGTGGTCGTGCGGATAGGCCGGCGTCGGCATCACGGGACAGATGACGGCGTCGAAGCTACGGAACACCTGGCGCCATTCCGCCCGCAGCCGGGCGCGGCCGCCGTCGGCCAGCACCCAGTCGCGATGGCTGAGCGTGATGCCGCGAAGCCGCTCCGCCGCCAGGCTCAGGTCGCCGGGGTCGAGGCCGGCCGCGGCCGCTTTCGCACCCGCATAGGCCTCCGGCGCGAAGGTCGCCGCCAGGAACGACAGCAGCATCCGCATGTAGAGGCGCGACGACGCCACCAGGTCGGGAAGCAGGCTGCTTTCGCGGGCGACCTGGACGCCGGCCTTGGCAAGACCGCCAGCCAGCGTCTCGATGGCGCCGCGGACGCTGGTCGCGGTGGGCAGCAATGGATGGGCGTCGAGCAACAGCACGCGAAACGCGCGCAGGTTGTCGTGACGCGGCGGTGGCAGCGCGAGGCCGTAAGCAACGCCGGCTTCGAGCGGATCGGGCCCGGCCATGACGTCGAGCAGCAGCGTGAGATCGGAGGCCGAACGCGCCATCGGGCCGACCACGGCCAGGTCGCGGTCGAACGGCAACGGCGGAAGCGGTGGTGGGGTGTGGCCGCGCGACGGCACCAGCGCGAATGTCGGCTTGTGGGCGTAGACGCCGCAGTAGTACGCAGGAACCCGCAGCGACCCGCCGATGTCGGAGCCGAGCGAAAGCGGCCCATAGCCTGCCGCGAGCGCCGCCGACGATCCGCCCGACGATCCACCGGGCGTGCGCCCGAGGTCGAACGGATTGTTGGTGGTGCCGTAGATTTCATTGAAGCTCTGCCAGTCGGCGAGCCCGACCGGCACGTTGGTCTTGCCGAGGATCACGCCGCCCGCCGCTTTCACCCGCGCGATCGAAAGCGCGTCTTCCGGCGGCGTGAAATTCTTTTGCAGCGGAAAGCCCCACGTCGTCGGCGTGCCGGCCAGGTTGTACGATTCCTTGACGGTCAGGGGTAGCCCGAGCAGCGGCGCGGTCTCGCCACGCTGGCGCGCGGCATCCGCGGCGCGCGCCGCCGCGAGCCCGCGCTCGAAATCGCGGACGCAGATGGCGTTGATCCTGGCGTCGTGGCGTTCGATGCGCGCGATCGCGTCCTGCGCCAGTTCGACCGCCGAGACCTGTCTGGCCGCCAGCGCCGCCGACAGCTGCCCCGCGGTTTTGAAACTCCATTCTGATTTGGCCATGGGGCTTTCCTCCGTTTGCCGGTGTCGATTTTTGGTTTGCGATGCGACGGCGAATTTAGAGGCGAAGTCCCCCCAAAAGCAACGAACGCCGCAATAATTTGGCGGCCGGGAAGAAGTGGCTAGCCGCCGATTGTCGACTGACCCTTTACATCGGCGCGCATTCGATGGACGCTGCAGAAACGGCTTGCGTCGGCTGGCGACGCAACCTCGCGGCTCGGGAGACCCGCACCAAACCAGGCACATTGAAATCAGGGGAGCGGCGAACGGGCAGCTCTTGGTCAAGGGGGGCAGATGGGTGCAATTCATTCCGCGAGGCGGCGAGGGGGCGCGCGCGCTCTTTCGCTCACAGGGGTATTTCTCGGCGCCGTGCTGTGGCCACACTTCTGCGCCGCCGAAGGCGCGCTGGCGGTTGGTGTCCCCGACAACGTGGCCAAGAAGGGCTTTGCCTACGGCTACTCCAACAACAAAGCGTCTCCGGACGAGGCCCGCGCCACCGCGCTTGACGG
>JBKQQE010000498.1:0-2626 GCA_052326245.1 Xanthobacteraceae bacterium
CCGCGCCGCCGCCGATAAACGCGCCGTCGAGATGCTCGATCTCGTCGGCATTGCCGAACCCGCGCGGCGCGCTCGCGAATATCCGCACCAACTCTCCGGCGGGATGCGGCAACGGGTGATGATCGCGATTGCGCTTGCGTGCAATCCGAAGCTTCTCATTGCCGACGAGCCGACCACCGCGCTCGACGTCACCACGCAACGGCAGATCCTGACCCTGATCCGCGATCTGCAGAAGCAGCACGGGACGGCAGTGCTGTTCATCACCCACGACATGGGCGTGGTGGCCGAGATCGCCGACCAGGTCGCCGTGATGCGGCGCGGGCGGATCGTCGAGACCGGGCCGCTGCGCCAGATCTTGGCCGCGCCGGAACAGGAATACACGCGAAAGCTGCTGTCGTCGGTGCCGAGCCTGGTGCCGCGCGCGGCAAGAGTATCGGCCTCGGCGCCGGTGGTGCTCGACACCACGGAGCTGACCAAGACCTACCGCGAACGCTCGCTCCTCGGCGGCGTGCGCCAGGTCGCCGCCGCCGAGAACGTCACGCTGACGCTGCGCCAGGGCTGCACGCTCGGGATCGTCGGCGAGAGCGGCTCCGGCAAGTCGACGGTCGCCCGCTGCATCGTGCGGCTGATCGAGCCGACCTCGGGAGGAATTCGCCTGGTCGGCCGCGAGATCTCGAACCTGTCGCGTCGCCTGCTGCAGCCCCACCGCAAGCACATCCAGATGGTGTTCCAGGATCCCTATCGCTCGCTGAATCCGCGCCTCACGGTGGGCGAGACCATCACCGAGGGACCGATCAATTTCGGGGCTTCGCGCGCCGACGCGCTGGCGAAGGCGCGCGATCTGTTGCGGCTGGTCGATCTGCCGACCGATGCCATCGCCCGCTACCCGCACCAGTTCTCGGGAGGCCAGCGCCCGCGCATCGCCATTGCCCGCGCCTTGGCGATGGAACCGGTGGTTCTTGTCGCCGACGAAGCCGTCTCGGCGCTCGACGTCTCGGTGCAGGCGCAGGTGCTCGCCCTGCTCGACGAGATCCGGGTCCGGCTCGGCATCGCGCTGTTGTTCATCACCCACGACCTGCGCGTCGCGGCCCAGATCTGCGACGATGTGATGGTGATGCAGAACGGCCGCATCGTCGAACAGGGACCTGCCGGCGAAATCCTGACCCGGCCGCAGCAGCCCTACACGCAGCAGCTGCTCGAAGCGGCGCCGGGGCGCGGCTGGGATTTCGCCAATTTCCGCCCTATGATCGCCGCCCCTGCGTCCACCTGAAGGCGAGCACAAGAAACTGATGTCGGCACCGCGAATCGCGATTGGCGGGTTTCTGCACGAAACCAACACCTTTGCGCCCACCAAAGCGACCTATGACGATTTCCTCCAGGGTGGCGGCTGGCCGGCGATGGCCGCGGGCGCGGCCATCGGCGAGACCATGGCCGGCATCAATGTGGGAATCTCCGGTTTCATCGACGAGGCGGAAGCTCACGGCTGGGAGCTGGTGCCGACGCTGTGGTGCGCGGCAAGCCCCTCGGCCCATGTCGAGCAAAACGCGTATGAGCGCATCGCGGCCGCCATCGTCGACGGCATCGCAGCGGCGGGCCGGCTCGACGCCGTTTATCTGGACCTCCACGGCGCCATGGTGGCCGAACATCTCGACGACGGCGAAGGCGAATTGCTGGCGCGCGTGCGCCAGGCGATCGGCGACAGCCTGCCTCTCGTCGTCAGCCTGGATCTGCATGCCAACATCACGCCCGCGATGGTGGCCCATGCCGACGCGCTGATCGCCTATCGAACCTACCCGCATGTCGACATGGCCGAGACCGGACGCGCCGCGGCACGCCAGCTGGTGCGCCTGCTGCAGTCGCGCCAGCGCCTCGCCAAGGCCTACCGGCAGTTGCCGTTTCTGATCCCGATCAGCTGGCAGTGCACCACCATGGAGCCCTGCCGCAGCATCTATCGCGAGCTGGCGGCGCTCGAGGGCGACGCGGTTGCGACATTGTCGTTTGCGCCGGGCTTTCCCGCTGCCGACTTTGCCGGCTGCGGGCCGACGGTGGTTGCCTATGGCCGCACGCAAGGCGAGGCCGACGCCGCGGCCGATACGCTCGCCACGCGGGTCGCGGCGCACGAGCCCGCTTTCGCGGGTCGGATCTATGGACCCGACGAGGGTGTGGCGCACGCCATGACGCTGGCCGAAGGCGCGCGCAAGCCCGTCATCATCGCCGACACCCAGGACAATCCCGGCGCCGGCGGCGATTCCGATACCACGGGAATGCTGCGGGCGCTGCTCCGACACGGCGTCACCCGGGCCGCGCTGGGCGTCATGGTCGATCCGGCGGCGGCCGCCGCCGCCCATGCGGCCGGAGTTGGCGCGACGGTCGCGCTATCGCTGGGCGGCAAATCCGGCATTGCCGGCGACGCACCGTTGCAGGGCGAATTTGTCGTCTAGGCGCTGTCGGACGGGCAATTCGTGGCGCCGGGGCCCTATTTCGGCGGCCGCCAGATGGACCTCGGCCCCTCCGCCTGCCTGAGGATCGGCGGTGTCCGGGTGGTCGTTGGTTCAACCAAGGCGCAACTCGCGGACCAGGCGATGTACCGGTTCGTCGGCATCGAACCGACGGAACAGGCCATCCT
>JBKQQE010000499.1:0-5870 GCA_052326245.1 Xanthobacteraceae bacterium
CTGGTGGCCGAAGGCAGTCCGGCGCTTACGACGCCGATGTACTGGATGTACGAAATGGCGCATGCGTCGCTCAATCCCGCGCGCGCCGTTACCGACGCCACGAAAATCCTGTTTCAGAATCCGCTCAATCCGTGGTCGCATACCGAGTTCGGCAAATCCATTGCCGCCGGCTGCGAGCTGTTCGAGCGGACCACGCGCCGCTACGGCAAGCCCGAATGGGGCCTCTACGACACCGATGTGAACGGCATCCGCACGCCGATCGAGGTTCGCGTCATCTGGGAAAAGCCGTTCTGCCGCCTGTTGTACTTCGATCGCAAGCTGACGCGGCCGTTGCGCGCGCCCCAGCCAAGGGTGCTGATTGTGGCGCCGATGTCCGGTCACTATGCGACGCTGTTGCGCGGCACGGTCGAGGCGTTCCTGCCGACCCATGAGGTCTACATCACCGACTGGGCTGATGCGCGGATGGTCCCGCTGACGGAGGGCCGTTTCGATCTGGACGATTATGTCGATTACGTCATAGAGATGCTGCACGTGCTCGGAGGCAACATGCATGTGATCGCGGTGTGCCAGCCGTCGGTGCCGGTGGTGGCGGCAGTCTCCGTCATGGAAGCGGAAAACGATCCCTACGTTCCGGTTTCAATGACGCTGATGGGCGGCCCGATCGATACCCGCCGCAATCCGACGGCGGTCAACGACCTCGCCGCCGAGCGCGGCATCGACTGGTTTCGCAATCACGTCATCACCAAGGTGCCGTTTCCGCATCCGGGAGTCATGCGCGACGTCTATCCCGGCTTCCTGCAGCTCAACGGCTTCATCAGCATGAATCTCGACCGTCACGTCGACGCCCACAAGAACCTGTTCGCCCATTTGGTGCAGGGCGACGGCGACCTGGTGGATAAGCACGTTGAGTTCTATGACGAATATCTCGCGGTGATGGATCTGACCGCGGAGTTCTACCTGCAGACCGTCGACCAGGTATTCGTCAAGCACGCGCTGCCCAGGGGCGACATGAAGCATCGCGGCCAGCCGGTCGATCCGTCCAGGATCGAGCGCATCGCGCTGATGACGGTGGAGGGCGAGAACGACGACATCTCCGGTCTCGGCCAGACCGAGGCGACGCACCGGCTGTGCAGTTCGATCCCGCTCGATCGCCGCGTGCATTATGTGCAGAAGGGCGTCGGCCATTACGGCGTCTTCAACGGCTCGCGCTTCAAGTCGGAAATCCTGCCGCGCATCTCCGACTTCATGGTGTCGTCGGAATTCGGGACGCGGTCGGAGTACGGTGGCCGGTCCGCGGAGCCCGTTGAGAGTAATATATTACCAATTTCGGGCTTTTCCCGCTAATTTTGGCCCAATCCGCGCGCCGCCCCGGGGGCGGCGCCTAAGCGTTTGAACCGCAAGCGGAAATCGCGCTAACCCTTGCGGCTTTGGAGTGAATCTTGAATCACTCCAAATGCCTTGGTCGCGACCATTGAATTGAATCTAAATTCATAACAAAAACCCCATCATTTAGAAGGGAATAGATCGATTCCTGCTATATGTTGGGCAAATGATTTGTTTCTGTGCCGCCAAATTCCCTTGGCCGTGGATATGGCAGACTCCGGGTCAACCGCTGGACCCTGGAACGCCGGACATGGCATTTCGTGCACTTCTCTACCGTCGGCCCGCCGAGCCGCATTCGATTGCGGTGAAAGTCGGCTCGTCGATCTATTCCGTTCGCCTGCGACGCCATCGTCGCGCGCGCCGCTACACGCTGCGCATCCATCCGAGTGATCGCGAAGCCATCCTGACCATGCCGCCGCGCGGCACCATCGCCGAAGCGCGCGACTTCGCGCATCGCCACGGCGCCTGGATCGCCGCGCGTCTGGGCGGGATGCCGAAAGCGGTTCCGTTTACCGCCGGCATGACGGTGCCGCTGCGCAACGTCGCGCACCGCATCGTGCATCGCGCCGGCGAGCGCGGCACGGTCTGGATCGAAATCCGCGACAGCGGCGAGCGCGTGCTCTGCGTCGCCGGCGAGGCCGCCCATGTCGACCGCCGCGTCCGCGATTTCCTCAAGCGCGAGGCGCGCCGCGATCTCGCCAAGGCCGGCCAGTTCTACGCCGAGGCACTCGGCGTCAAGGTCAAGCGCCTGACCATTCGCGATCAGTCGAGCCGCTGGGGATCCTGCACCTCGGCCGGGGTGCTGTCGTTCTCCTGGCGGCTGATTCTCGCGCCGCCCACGGTGCTGGACTATCTCGCCGCCCACGAGGTCGCGCATCTGGTCGAGATGAACCACTCGCCGCGGTTCTGGCGCGTGGTGGCGCGGGTGTGTCCCCATGTGGAGCGCTCCAAGAGCTGGCTCGACTCCCACGGCAACGACCTGCACCGCTACGGCGTGAAGCAGTAAAGCTCTCCAAGAGAACCGGCACATTCCTGCGTCATGCCCGCGCTTGTCGCGGGCATCCACGTCTTCACAGCCTCGCATCAAGAAAGACGTGGATGGCCGGGAGAGCTTAGTCCTAGCGATCCGTCAGAGACGGATCGCGCTGCCCGGCCATGACAGAAAGATGGATCAACCAAGTAGGAAGACGCCCTACCTCGCCCCGCCGAACAGCCGGTCCGCCAGCCAGCCGTTGAGCCCGGCCGCCGCTTCCGGTCGAACGCCCTGTTGCGGTCGTGCCGAGGCCGGCATCACCGGCGGCGCCATGGCCGTGGTCGGCGCCAGCGGCTGCGGCGCGGAGGGTTGCGGCCGCGCCGGCGCCACGGCGAGCGGTGCCGGCGGCGGCGAGGGTGGGGCGGCGGGTGGCGGGCTTGCCGCCTGTTCGAACAGCGAGGAGACCACGCCCGCGACGCCGCCGAACGCGCTGCGGTCGGATGCCGGCAGCGCCGCGGCCGGCACATTCTGATGCGCGGCGCGCATGAAGCGCGTCCAAACCTCGACCGGCAGGCCGCCGCCGGTGGCATGCTTGGTCGGCGAGTTGTCGTCATTGCCGAGCCAGACGCCGGTGACGAGATTGGCGGTGTAGCCGATGAACCAGGCGTCGCGGAAATCCTGGCTGGTGCCGGTCTTGCCGGCGGCCTGCCAGCCCGGGATCTCGGCCTTGCGCGCGGTGCCGCTGAGCAGCGTTTCCTGCATCATGGCGTTCATCAGCGCCACGTTGCGCGGCTCGATCACCTGATTGACCGGCTCGGTGGCGCGGGCATACAGCACCTTGTCGCCCTGGGTGGCCTTGATCCGGTTGATCACATGCGGCGTCGCGGTGTGGCCGCCATTGGCGAACGGCGCATAGGCGCCGACCAGTTCGGTCAGCGACACCTCCGAGGTGCCGAGCGCGATCGAGGGGTTGGGATCGAGCTTCGACGAGATGCCGAGCCGATAGGCGGCGCGCACCACGTTCTTCGGCCCGACCTCGAGACAGAGCCGCACCGCCACCGTGTTCAGCGACATCGCCAGGGCCTGGGTCAGCGTCACGGCGCCGAAATACTGGTGGGTGTAGTTCTCCGGCTTCCAGCCCTTGATGTCGAGCGGCGCGTCCTGGCGCACCGTCTCCGGCGTCAACCCCTGCTCGATCGCGGTGAGATAGACGAACGGCTTGAACGCCGAACCCGGCTGCCGCTTGGCGGTGACCGCGCGGTTGAACTGGCTCTCGCCGTAGTTGCGTCCGCCGACCATGGCGCGCACCGCGCCCTCGGGGGTCATCGCCACCAGCGCGCCCTGCGAGACGTTGAACTTCACGCTCTTGGCGGCGAGCTCGTCGATGATGGCGGCCTCCGCGATCCCCTGCAGCTTCGGATCGATCGAGGTCTCCACCGTGACGTCCTGATCGATCTGGCCGACCAGATCGTCGAGCTCTTCGGAGATCCAGTCGGCGACATAGTTGACGCTGCCGGCGCCGGCCGGCGTCACCGCCTGCGCCGGATGGGCGAGCGCGACCTTCTGCTGCGCTTCGGTGATGAAGCCGGCATCGGCCATGGCGGCGAGCACGGTCTCGGCGCGGCGCTCGGCGCCTTCCGGGTTGCGGTTGGGCGCCAGCCGCGACGGCGACTTGACGAGGCCGCCGAGCATGGCGGCTTCCGCCACCGTGACGTTGCGCGCCGACTTGCCGAAATAGCGCTGCGCCGCCGCCTCGACGCCGTAGGCGCCGGAGCCGAAATAGACGCGGTTGAGATAGAGTTCGAGAATCTCCGCCTTGGAATGCTTGCGCTCCAGCCAGAGCGCCAGCTCGGCCTCCTGCAGCTTGCGCTGCAGGGTGCGTTCCTGGGTCAGGAACAGGTTCTTGGCGAGCTGCTGGGTCAAGGTCGAGCCGCCCTGCGACACCCCGCGATGCAGGATGTTGGCGACCACCGCGCGCGCGATCCCGATCGGGTCGATGCCGAAATGCGAGTAGAACCGCCGATCCTCGATGGCGATGAAGGCCTTCGGCAGGTAGGGCGGCAGCTCCTTGAGCGCGATGTTGGCACCCGCCATTTCGCCGCGGCTCGCCAGTACGCTGCCGTCCTGGCCGACGATCTGGATCGTCGGCGGCCGCTTCGGAATCTCCAGCGACTGGATCGGCGGCAGATGCGCGCCCACCCAGATCACTACCCCGACCACGGCAATGGCGCCCCACAATCCCAGCACCGCGCCCCAGTAGACCAGCCGCCCGAGGCCGAACCGTCCACGCGGCGCGCGCGTGCTCTTGGCGGATTTCTTCGGGCGAGGTTCCCGCGGCGGCGCATCGTCCGCGTCATCGATGGGCGGCTTCGCGCGCCGGCGCGGCTTGTCCGCGTCGGCGCCGCGGACGCGATCGTCGGCGCTCAGCCGCAGGCTGTCGAGCGACGCATCGGGACCGAATTTGGGTTCCCGGCGTCCGCTGCCCTTTCGCCGTGCTGATCCCATTGCCGAACTCTGCCCACGCGCCAACCGCTCGCACGCGACACGCTAGCGGCGGCGGTTTAAGGCCGGGTAAAGCAGACGTTAACGGCGAATTACGGGCCCTCGTGCTCCGATTCCGAAGTTCGCAAACCTTCTAGGCATCCTCTGATGCGAACTTCGGAATCAAAGGAGCACTAGCAAATTATTGTTTCTAGTGCGGTTTTGAATTTGAAGTTCCTATGACCAGCCCAGCCGGGAAACTGATAGGAACTTCAAATTCACCGCACTAGATGGCGTTACGACAACAACACCAGCAGCAGCGCGATCGCCGCCGGCAGCGCCTGCACGTAGATGATCTGGACCTTGGCGGAATAGCCGCCATAGAGCCCGGCCACAATCACGCAGGCGAGGAAGAACACCTTGATCTGGAACGCGAAGCCCGGCACCGGCTGCGCGAGCCCCCAGATCAGCCCGGCGGCGAGGAAGCCGTTGTAGAGGCCCTGGTTGGCGGCCAGCACCGCAGTGTCCTGCGCCTTCGCGAGCGTGTTGCCGAAGGTCTTCAGCCCCCGCGGCCTGGTCCACAGAAACATCTCCAGCACCAGAAAATAGATATGCAGCAGCGCGACCAGCGCGACGACGACAGCGGCGACGACCGACATGATGGCTCCCCCCGGGATCTTGCCCGATTCCAGCTTACGCCGAGTTCCCGTCGTGGCGCCATCGGCCAGATTGTGATGATATCTACTCTGACTATCCCGTCATCCTGAGGAGGCGCGTAGCGCCGTCGCCAGTGCCCGGAATCCGAAGTTTGCCCGACTTCGCAGCAGCCTCTTGGCAAACTTCGGATTCCAAAGGGCACTGGCAATGTTAACAGTCGAGCGAACCTAGTTCAGAAGGTCCCTTGATGAGTGCGCAGCAAGCGCTGAAGGGACCTTCTGAACTGTTCGCTCGAAGGATGACAGCCAACGTTGAAGGTCCGGGCCGTTCATCCTTCGAGGCGCGCAAAGCAACTCGGCTCTCGCCGAGTTGCGTT
>JBKQQE010000500.1:0-19050 GCA_052326245.1 Xanthobacteraceae bacterium
GGCGTATGGCCGTATTCAGGATGGCCGGGAGTCTTCGACCCCCATTGACGGAATGCCTTCAGTTCGTCGAGCGTGACATCCTCATAGCCGGTCAGGAACAGCAGCGCATAAAGCAGCATCGAGCCATGGCCCGCCGACAGCACGTAGCGGTCACGATCGGGCCAATCGGGCCGCTTCGGATCGAACTTCAGGAACCGCGAGAACAGCACGGCCGCGACGTCGGCCATGCCCATCGGCATGCCGGGGTGACCGGAATTTGCCTTCTCGACCGCGTCGATCGCGAGAAAACGAATGGCGTTGGCCATGTCGCGATGCGGTGCGAAGGCGAGACGCTCGTCGGTACCCGGCGTCGGCGCTTGCAGTGCGGTGGATTGCGGAACGGCAGCGAGATGGGAGCTCATGCGCGCCTCTTTCGGTCGATAAGTTGGAAAATCAACGGCGTCAGGATCAGCTGCATCGCGAGATCCATCTTGGATCCATGAATCACGATCGAATTCGCCCGCGACATGAAGCTGTTGGGAATCATCGACAGCAGATATGGGAAATCGATGCCGCGCGGATTCCGCAGCCTGATCACCACCATCGATTCATCGGGTGTCGGGATCCAGCGCGCGATGAACGGATTGGAGGTGTCGACCGTCGGCACGCGCTGGAAATTGATGTCGGTCTCGGCGAATTGCGGGCAGATGTAGTTGACGTAGTCCGGCATGCGGCGAAGGATGGTGTCGGTCACCGCCTCGGTGGAATAGCCTCGTGCGCTGCGGTCGCGGTGCAGCTTCTGGATCCATTCGAGATTGATGACCGGCACGACCCCGATCTTGAGATCGGCGTACTGCGCGACATTGACCTTGTCGGTGACGACGGCGCCGTGCAGCCCTTCGTAGAATAGCAGGTCGGAGTTCTCCGGCAGCCGGCGCCAGTCGGTGAACGTGCCGGGCTCGCCGCCGTGCAGCGCTGCCTCTTCCTGGTCGTGGATGTAGTGGCGGGTCAGGCCCGAGCCGGTTTCGCCGTAGCTTTTGAACACCGCCTCCAGTTCCTCGAACAGATTCGTCTCCGGACTGAAGTGGCTGAAATGCTTGTTGCCGCGTTCGGCCTCGTCGGCCATCCGGACGCGCATTTCCGAACGATTGTAGCGATGGAAGGCGTCGCCCTCGATGAAGGCCGCCTCGACATTCTCGCGGCGGAAGATCTGTTCGAACGTCCGCTTGACCGATGTCGTGCCCGCGCCCGACGAGCCGGTGATCGATATGATGGGATGCTTCTTGGACACGGCTTTTCGAACCCTTCAGGTCAAATGCGAAACAGGCCGCGATGCGCGAACAACGGCGCATTTTCCGACGACATGATGTTGGGGCTCATGTACATGCGCTCCAGGCGCTGCACCTTGTCCCTCGAGCCCATGATCAACGGCACCCGCTGGTGAAGCGCTTTCGGAGCGACTTCCATGATTCGTAGCCGGCCGGTCGAGGCGGCGCCCTCCGCCTGCTCCATGATGAACGCCATCGGCTGGGCTTCGTAGACGAGCCGCAGCCGGCCTTCGCCGTAGCCCTCGCGCGCGTCCGCCGGATAAAGGAAGATCCCGCCCCGCGTCAGGATTCGGTACGCCTCCGCCACCAGCGACCCGATCCAGCGCATGTTGAAGTTCTTGCCGCGTTCTCCCTCGACGCCGGCGAGGCAATCGTCGATGTAGGCCTGCACCGGCGATTCCCAGTGCCGCCGGTTCGACGCATTGATGGCGAATTCCGCGGTATCCGCCGGGATCTTCACCGCCGGCGCGGTCAGCCTGAAGACGCCTGCGCCGCGATCCAGCGTGAAGATGTCGACGCCGGCGCCAAGCGTGACAACGAGAGAGGTTTGCGGACCGTAGACGACGAAACCCGCCGCGAGCTGGGCGGTGCCGGGTTGCGTGAACGAGGCGCCGACGTCCGCCGTGGCGCGCACGACCGAAAATATCGTGCCGACCGACATGTTGGTGTCGATGTTGGACGAACCGTCCAGCGGGTCGACCGCAACGCTGATCGGCGCAGATGGATCCAGGATCTCGAGCTCAGACGCTTCCTCCGACGCAACCGCCGCTATCGGGAGACCCTTGATCGAGGCGCGAATGATCTGGTCGGCACGGACATCGAGGTCCTTCTGGATGTCTCCATCGCTGTTGCGGCCCAGCGCCTGCCCGGTAATGCCGGCCAGCGCGCCCCGGCAGGTCAGATCGGAAATCTCGACCGCGGCCTGCGCGAGAGCGGCGACCACGTCGGCCACTGCCCGGCGAAGCGGATCCTGACCGGCTTGCTCGTCGAGCCGCTGGCGCAGCGTCAGGCCGTAAGTCATTCGATACCCCCCTGGCCGCCGGCGCGCTTGAGAACTGGCCGACTTGGCGGTCCGTTTGCGAACCGTGAGGGAGAGATTGACTTGCCCAGTTAATTAAGTAAAATTTCAAAATATATCATACCACAAAAGATTTCCTTATATGGCCGGACTTCGGGACGTCACCATCAGGCAGCTGCGGGCACTTGCCGCCGTGGCAGCCGGTGGCAGCGTGACCGCAGCCGCCGCCAAGCTCCATCTCACCCAGCCCGCGGTCACGTTGCAGCTGCGAAACCTGCAGCAGCTGGCGGGATTGCCGCTGCTGCAGCGCACGGGCGATGGAATGGTCCTCACCGCGGCCGGCCGGGAGGTGCTCGACCTTTACGAGCGTGTGGAAGCTGCCATCTCGAGCTGTGCGATATCGCTCGACATGATCGCAGGGCGGACCGGTGGACGCGTGTCGATCGGTGCGGTGAGCACCGCGAAATATTTCGTCCCTTTCGCCATTGCTGCCTTTTCCAAGCTCTATCCCAAGATCGAGATCAGCCTGTCGATCGGCAACCGCGAGGAAACGCGCGAAGCGTTGCGAGGATATGAGCTGGACTTCGCGATCATGGGACGCCCGCCTCCGGATGTCGAGGTCGACACCCATTTGATCGGCGATCACCCGCACATCATCGTCGCTCCAAGGGATCATTGGCTGGCGCGCGATTTCGGGCTCGCCGCCGTGGATCTCGCGCACGAAACTTTTTTAACGCGCGAAAAGGGTTCGGGAACGAGGATGCTGATGGAGCAGCTGTTCGAAGCCGCGGAGCTGCAGCCCACCATCGGCATGGAAATGAGCAGCAACGAGACAATCAAGCAGGCGGTGATCGCGGGTCTCGGGATCGCGTTCATCTCCGCGCACACGGTCGCCACCGAGCTCGAGGACGGCCGGCTGGTCGCGCTCGACGTCGCCGGCTTGCCGGTGGTGCGGCAGTGGTACGTGGTCAGGCGGCAAGACAAGGTGCTGCTGCCGCCGGCGCAAGCGATGCTGGATTTCCTGTGCGCGGAGGGCGCAAGCTTCCTCCCCGCTGCGCCGGCCAGATCCATATGACCGGATCGAATCAATACGGCGTTTGAGGTTCGCGGATTCGCGGTCCCTGGCCGCGGACCGTTTCGCCAGATCCGCCTGTGTGGTTTCAAGGCACGGTGCAGCGTGACGGTTGCCGGAATGCACCTCGGCCGGCCTCGCGTCAATATAGCTGACCTTTCAGCTTCTCTTCGTTCGCTACAGGTATTATAATTAGATATCCTGATTTGTTAGAGGACCTCTGATGGCCGTGCCAAGAACAGCGCCAAGAACAAAGAAGATCAAAGTCTCCCCCGACCTCGACCAGATGCTCGAGCGGGCGCACGACGCCAGTGAATTCCTCAAGGCGCTTGCGCACAAATCACGTCTGCTGATGCTGTGCGTGCTTTCGGAAGGCGAGAAATCGGTGGGTGAGTTGGAGGAGTTCCTCGACGAGCGGCAGTCGTCGGTTTCGGCGCAACTGGCACGCCTGCGCCTCGATGGTCTTGTCACCGCCCGTCGAGACGGCAAGACCGTCTACTACAGTCTGGCGACCGAGGAAGTGCGGACCGTCCTGACCACCCTGTATGATGTGTTCTGCCCGGGCAAGAAGCCCCGCCGGCACTGACCGCACCTCGACATTCGCCGGTCGTATCTGCCAGGGTGCTGGGGCAGCCCTGCCCCGGATCTGGCAGCAGGATAGGATCCGCCGCGCTTCCGGCCCCAACGTCAACGCGGCGGCGCCCAGGACTACGGATCCTGAAAGCCGACGCGATCGCGCCACGTCCCAAGCAACTCGATCCGCCCCGGTGGAAGCCCGGTCAGGCGGTATGCTTGATGAGAAACCGGTAGACGCCGTCCGCGGCCGTCGACTCCACCAGCTCGTTGCCCGTTGTCCGGCAAAACGCCGCGAAGTCCGCCACCGATCCGGGATCGGTGGCCAGCACCTCGAGCATGCCGCCGGCCGGCACGTCCTTCAGCGTCTTTTTCGCGCGCAGAATCGGAAGCGGACAGTTCAGTCCCTTTGCGTCCAGCACCTTGTCCACCATCGTCGCCCTCCACTTTCCTATGTTGGTGTCGTCGCCTGCAACGCGCAGCCTGCAGGCTGTGCTCAGATGTAGAGATTGACGTCGGACTTGAGCGCGCGCTCCATGTAGGTCGCGGCGCCGCCGAGCGTCAGCCCGTCAATCATGTCCGAGGTCTTGAACTCGAACAGGTCCATCGTCATCTGGCAGGCGATGATCTTGACATCCGCTTCGATCGCGGCTTCGCGCAGCTCCTCGATGGAAGCCACGCCCTTCTTCTTGATCATGTTCTTCATCATCATCGACGCGCCCGCATCGACGCCGGGCAACATCGCGATCAGATTCGGCATGCCCATATGCATGCCGAACATCGGCATCTTCATTGCCGGATTGCCCAGCGCAGAGACCTGCAGGTCAAGCTTCTTCTGCAGGAGCGAAAGACCGTAGAACGTGAAGAACATGGTCACGTCGACGCCCATCGCGGCCGCCGTGGTGGCAAGGATGAAGGGCGGATACGCCCAATCGAGGGTCCCCTTGGTGACGATGATCGACATCGTCTTCGCATTGTTGTCCCGGTTCGCTGTTTCGGCCATTGCGTTTCTCCCGCGCGTTGAACTGATCTGCACCACGCAGTTCTCCGAGACATCAAGCTCGGAAAACAGTGTTCGTTGACGGAGCCCTCAGGATCGATTTCGATCCCCTGCAACGCGGCAGGGCTCCCACTCCCGCACCAAATCCCGTCGCGACGCTAGCGCCCGGCCCACAGCCACGCCAACGGCGCCACGAAGATGACGAGCGTCGAACCAAGCACGACCAGAAGGTGCCTTGGACCGACGCGAAAAACGCTGGTCAGCGACGTGTTGAGCCCCAGCGCGGCGATCGCGATCAACAGCCCCCAGCGCGAAGCCTCCACCATGACGGACTTGAGCATCGGCGGCAGCACGCCCATGCTGTTGATCAGCGCGAACACCACGAACATGATCGCGAACACGGGCACCGGAATCTTCGCCTGGCTGAGGTTGCCGCCTCGTGCTGAGAACCACCAGCCGATACCGAGAACGACCGGCAACAGCATGAACACGCGAAACAGCTTCACCACCGTCGCGATGTTTCCCGTTGCATCGGACAGCGAATAGCCCGCGCCCACGACCTGGGCGACATCGTGGATCGTGGCGCCGAGAAAAATGCCGGTCGTGCGCTCGTCGAAGCCCGCCGCGACGCACACCAGCGGATAGAGAACCATCGCGATGGTGGCGAGAATGTTGACGGTGATCACGACGAAGGCCGTATCCGACTCGGATCCTTTGTAATACGGCAGCACCGACGCCGTCGCCAGCGCGGCGGAGGCGCCGCAGACCGCCGTTGCGCCGCCAGCTATGGCGCCAAACAGCTCGTCGCGCCCCAGCAGGCGCGCCAGGAGCACCGCCGAAACCAGCGTCATCGCCATCGCGACGACCACCATCACCGCGGTCCCGACACCGAGCCCGATGATGTCCGCGAGCGCGATCTTCAGTCCGAACAACGCGATTGCCCAGCGCAGCAGCTGTTTGACGGCGAAGCTCATGCCAGGTTTGAATTCGGCACGCAGCGCCACCGGATGGAACGCCATGCCGACCAACAGCGCAATCACCGGAGCCGTTATGGTGATCGGCCTTCCGAACACGGCGAGCGTCGCCTTCGTTCCAAGCGGCTCCAGTTGCGTCGACACGAACGCCAGCACTCCCGCGAGCAGAAGCCCGGGCGCGAAGGATTTGATGGTGGCAAGATTGACGCCGACGACTCCCGTCTGCGCGGCGGCCTTGTTGAGAGGCATGCTCATTTCCTGATTGAAACACGACGCCGGGCCCGGACGCCCGCGCTCGGAAGATTCGCTCGGCGGTCGGCGCTCCGGGTTCACGGAAGCGCCGACGATCACCGGATCAAGCGCTCGTCGCCTTCTTGAGCTTGCCGATCCCAAGCATGTCGAGCATTGCCTTCTCGTAGAGGGGCTCGCTCTCGCCCCTGCGCATCTTGCGCAGGAAGTACTTCTCGAAAGCGATCTTGGCGTTGTGCACCCACTTGCCCGGCGACGACCAGTTGACGTTCCGCGGCGGAATCTGCGGCTGGGCAACGAACGCCACGCCGGAATCACCGAAGTCGGCAAGGCAAACGGCGTTCCAGGTCGCCTGATGGGTCGGCTCCTTGCCGCGGAGCAACTGGCCGATGTTGAGAGCCGTCGTCGTCACCATCGACTCGATCATGAAACCGGTCTTCGGGACGCCGCACGGAACCGGGGTCGGACCGACCGGCGGAATCGCCACGCACACGCCGACCGAGAACACATTCCGGAATTTCGGGTTACGTTGATGCTTGTCGATCAGGATGAAGCCGCGGGGGTTGACCAGCCCCTCGATGCCGCGCACGGCCGATATGCCGCGAAACGCGGGAAGCATCATCGAAAAGGCGAACGGAAGCTCGCTGGTCTTCTTCACCGATCCGTCTTCGGCGACTTCCTCGACGGTGATCTTGCCCTGTTCGACTTTCTTGACACGCGCGCTCGTCAGAAACTTGATGTGGTGGTCGCGCATCTCGCCTTCGAGCAGCCCCTTGGTGTCGCCGACGCCGTCGAGGCCGAGATGGCCGATATAGGGCTCCGCGGTCACGAACGTCATCGGCACCTTGTCGCGGATTTTCCGGCGGCGCAGCTCGGTGTCGAGAATGAAGGTGAATTCGTATGCGGGACCGAAGCACGACGCCCCTTGCACGGCGCCGGTAACGATCGGCCCGGGATTCTTGCAGAATTCCTCGAAGCTCACGGCGGCCTTGGTCGCATGGTCGACATGGCAGATCGACGACGTGAAGCCGTCAGGTCCGAGCCCCTCGATTTCGTCGAACGCCAGTTCCGGGCCGGTCGCGATCACCAGGTAGTCGTAAGTTACCGACGAGCCGTCGGCGAGTTCGACGCGGTTCTCCTCCGCGTGCACCTTGGTCGCCGGGACTGGCTTGAACCCGATCCCGCGTTTGGCGAACACCGGAGCAAGATCCACCTCGACGGACTCCCGCGTCCGCCAGTTGACGGCGACCCAGGGATTCGAAGGCACGAAGTGATAGATGGGATCCTTGGTGACCACGGTGAGCGTGTCGCCCTTCCGCATCTGGTCCTTCATTTCGTAGGCCATGATAACGCCGCCAAGCCCGGCGCCCAAAATGACGATATCTGTCATTGCCTTCCTCCCGGTTTTTCCCCGCAACGTCGACGCTGCATCGTTGCGGCGTCGACACTTGCTTGTTGTCAGTTTTCTTTGACGTTGCCATCTTCATATTATCTTATTGTGATATGTTCAAGGATTATTAGAAATCGCCGTGCACCGCGAGCACGCGGCGAAGCGCGAGGCAAGCCACATGTCCACGCCAGAACTCGACAGCGAAGGCTATCTGGTGAATCCGGATGATTGGACCGAGGCAATGGCGCTCGAATTCGCCCGGGGCGAAAACATCGTGCTGACCGACCAGCATTGGACCGCGCTGCGTTTCATGCGTGACTTCCTAGGGTTGCATCGTGTCCCCCCGGACGCACGCTTCGTCATTCGGCATCTCACCGAGGTGCACGGCGTCGGACGCAACCGGCTGTTCGAGCTGTTTCCCTACGGCTACGTGCAGCAAGCCTGCAAGATCGCCGGCATGCGGCGGCCGCGCGTCTGGAGCACCGGCTAATGCGTCTGCCTCGCAACTGCGCGTCGCGTCAGCGGCCGTGACGAATCGACCAGTCCGTCATTGCCCTGCCCCATTGCGCCGCGGTGTCGGCATCGAGATCGAGAATGGTGAATCGCCGCCCCTCCCGGATCGTGACCCGGAGCAGGCACATGCCGCTCTCGAACGCGACCTCGTCGATCCGGATCTCGCGCCCGTAAGGCGCGGCGATCGTCTCGACCCTGGTCTTTGCGGTTTCGCTCACCGGGCGGTCCTGCCGCCTCGGTAGAACGCAAGCTCCAGCTCGGTTTCCCATTTTCGCGGCGTATCGGGAAACTCCGGCTTGATGTCGAAATAGAGGTGGATCTCGCCGGCCTGCGCCGCCTCGACCACGAGGTCATTGAGTTCCGAGAAGCTGCTGATCTCTGGGTGGGCGATCAGCAGGTCGCTGATTTGAACCATTGGCTCTCTCCTTCGCCAGTTGCCGAATACGCCGCCTCGCCGACGCGACCGTGATACCGAACCCGGTACAGCAGCCGCCCCGCGCCGGGACCCGTCGCCTCCGCAAAACCGGTTCGGTCGTGCAGCACGTTGTTGCAGACGACCCCTTCGCCTGGTCCCAGCCGCGAAGCCACCACCAGGGGATCGGCTTCGAGAACACGCTCGAGATACCCGACGGCGTCGCGCGTCATCGCGTCGTCGCGCCAGACGATGTTGCGCTTGCGGGCGGTGAAGCGCATGCCAAGCGCGCCGGTGCGGGGATCGACAAAGAACACCGGGCCGACATTCTCGGGGCGGATGCGGCCGCCTTCCTCGACGCTGGCGGGAATAGCCATCGCCCGCGGGTGCATCAGGGCCTCGACGAAGCCGGCACACGCGTCGCGCAGCCGGATATAGGCGATCTCGTGATCGAGCAGCCGGTTCACCCCGCCGTCGGCGGCGCTCCGGCCGCAATGCAGCAACATCGCCTGAACGCTGCGATGCGGCCCATGATAATTGTAGTAGCCGTCGGTGTGCCAGTTGATCGCGCGGTTCGTATACGGAATGTAGCCGAACCGTCCGCCATCGCTGACGACCTCGATGCGCACGACGCCGTCGGCTTCCGCGGAACGATGATCCTCGATTGCGACGAGCCCGAAGGTTGAGCCCAGGCTGAGCAGCTCGCGGCGCGTCTGCACTTCCCCGCGCGCCGTTCCGGTAAACTTGTAGAATGCCATGTTCGCTCTGCTGCAGAGCCGCGACACGGCCTCGCGTTCCTGCGGCGTCAGCCGCGATGGATCGGCGATTTCGACGACGAAGTCTTCGCGTCGCCGCGGATACCGGGCCAGTTTGACGTCACGCCAGCGGCGGTAGGCGGCGTCATCATCGAGATCGAACGGGCTGCGCGCGCCTGCTGCAACCAGTTCGCAACTCGCAAATCTGCGCGCGCTATCCATGACTTCCACGCTTCCCGGGCCGGATTCGAACAGCCACGATTCGCTCCCTTGTTCATGATCGCGCATTGCGCGTCTTTTTTATTCACATATTCGAATTTGTTGTTATTATACCCAAAGCAAGAGCTCGAAAAGAGCAATTCGTGACCGGGGGGACGTCGTCTCCCGATCGAAGGCGAGACTCCTTCGTGGCCATGAATAAAGAAGGTCAAGGAAACGCTTCGACCGGCACGCGGGCCCGTCGGATGTCGCCAGGGAAGGCAGCAATCGCATGTCACGAGACGTCACAGAATCAGATCGCAGCAACGGCCACGCCGAACCGGCGGGCCAGTGTCATCCCACACCGATGCTCGACCAGCTCGAGGCCGGCCCATGGCCGAGCTTCGTCACCGGCCTCAAGCGGCTCCGTGACGCCGGCGAACAGCAATACGCGCCGATGATGAACGACCTGCTCGGCCAGCTCGAGCATTCCTATACCAACCGGCTCGGCTTCTGGAAGGGCGGCACCGTCTCGGTGTTCGGTTACGGCGGTGGCGTCATTCCGCGCTTCTCCGAGGTCGCCGACAAATTCCCCGCGTCAAAGGAATTCCATACGCTGCGCGTGCAGCCACCGGCCGGATTTCACTACAGCACCGAGGTGCTGCGCCAGCTGTGCGATATCTGGGAGAAGCACGGCTCCGGCCTGATCGCCCTTCACGGCCAGAGCGGCGACATCATGTTCCAGGGTTGCAGCACCGAAAACGTGCAGAAGGCGTTTGACGACTTCAACGAAGTCGGATTCGACCTCGGTGGCGCCGGGCCGGCGCTGCGCACGTCGATGAGCTGCGTCGGCCACGCCCGATGCGAAATGTCTTGCTACGACGAGGTCAAGGCGCACCGGCAGGTGATCAACGAATTCCTCGACGAGATGCACCGGCCGGCGCTGCCTTACAAGTTCAAGTTCAAGTTCTCCGGCTGCGGCAACGACTGCGTGAACGCGATCCAGCGCGCCGACTTCGCGGTGATCGGCACTTGGCGCGACGCCATGAAGGTCAACCAGGACGAAGTGAAGGCCTATGTCGGCAGGGTCGGCCGCAAGTACACGATCGACCACGTCATCGCGATGTGCCCGACGCGGGCACTGAGCCTGAACGACGACGACACCCTCGACGTCGACAACAAGTCGTGCGTTCGCTGCATGCATTGCCTGAACGTGATGAACAAGGCGCTGTCCCCCGGAGACGACCGCGGCGCCTCGATTCTGATCGGCGGCAAGCGGGCGCTCAAGATCGGCGACATGATGGGAACCATGATCATTCCCTTCTTCAAGCTGGAAACCGACGAAGATTACGACAAGCTTGTGGAGTTCGGTCGCAACCTGATCGACTTCTTCGCCGAGAACGCGCTCGAGCACGAGCGCGTCGGCGAGACCATGGATCGCATCGGACTGCCGGCGTTCCTGGAGGCGATCGGCGTCGAGCCGGACCCCAACATGGTCAATCACCCCCGCACCTCCTGCTACGTGCGGACCGATGACTTCACCGACGAGGCGAACAAGTACTTCGAGCGCAAGGCCCGCGAGGCCGGGCTCAACGTCACCGCGGAATAACGTCACCGCTCGCGGCACAACTGCGCCGCCGAGTCGAAGTGAGACCAGGCTGGATTCGGGAGAGACTGCTCATGGACAACATCGTGAAGCCGCGCCGACCGGTCGAATCGGGCGTACCGGATCCGTTCCAGTACATGCATCCGGTCATGAAGAAGAATTACGGCCAATGGGCCTGGCATGACCGGCTGCGCCCCGGCGTGCTGCACCACGTCGCCAAGAACAACGACGAAATCTGGACGGTGCGCGCCGGAACGCAGCGCCAGATGGACGTCTTCACCATTCGCAAGCTGTGCGACATCGCCGATCAGTTTGCCGAGGGGCACGTCCGCTTCACGACGCGCAGCAATATCGAATTCATGGTCAGTTCGGTGGACAAGGTCCAGCCCCTGATCGACAAGCTCGGCGCCGAGGGGTTTCCGGTCGGCGGCACCGGCAATTCCGTCTCCATGATCTCGCACACCCAGGGCTGGCTGCACTGCGATATCCCGGGCACCGACGCATCCGGCGTCGTCAAGAGCCTGATGGACATGATGCATGCGGAATTCGTCAGGGAAGAGATGCCGAACCGGGTCCGCATCACCACCTCGTGCTGCCAGATCAACTGCGGCGGACAGGGCGACATCTCAATCAACGTGCAGTACACCAAGCCGCCCAAGATCAATCACGACCTGGTCTCCAAGGTCTGCGAACGCCCCGCCGTGGTGGCGCGGTGCCCGGTCGCCGCGATCCGGCCCGCGATGGTCGACGGCAAGCCTTCGCTCGAAGTCGACGAGAAGAAGTGCGTTTGCTGCGGCGCCTGCTATCCCCCCTGCCCTCCGATGCAGATCAACGGCGCCGATTCCACCAAGATCGCGGTCTGGGTCGGCGGCAAGCATTCCAATGCCCGCTCCAAGCCGACGTTCCACAAGCTGGTCATCGCCAATCTCCCCAACAACCCGCCGCGCTGGCCTGAGGTCGAGGAGGTCGTTCGCAAGATTCTCTACACCTACAAGGAGCACGGCAGGGACTACGAGCGCATGGGCGAATGGATCGAGAGGATCGGCTGGCCGCGATTCTTCGAGCTGACCGGCTTCGCCTTCACCAAGCATCACCTCGATACCTGGACCGGCGCACGCAAGACCATGAACATGTCCGCGCACGTCCATTTCTGAACAGTTCGGCGCGGGCAACCGCGACGCACGACGTCCGCGTCGTGGTGTCCGGGACCGCGTCAGCGTCCAAGCCAGGGAGACAGCCATTGCGCTTCGGAATTGTGGTCAATGAGGGTCCGTACACCCACCAGGCGTCGGACACCGCCTATCAGTTCGCCAAGGCGGTCATCGAAAAGGGGCACGAGATCTTCCGCGTGTTCTTCTATCACGACGGCGTCAACAACGGCACCCGCTACACCGTCCCGCCGCAGGACGATCGCAACCTGCAACGGCTCTGGAGCGAGCTCGCGGAGAAGCACGCGCTCGACCTCGTCGTCTGCATCGCGGCCGCGCAACGTCGCGGCATTCTCGACGCCAACGAAGCCAAACGCCAGGGCAAGGATGGCGACAACATCGCGCCGGGATTCCGGATCTCCGGCCTGGGCCAACTGATCGAGGCCGGCATCCAGGCCGACCGGCTCGTCGTTTTCGGCGACTAGGGAGCATTCCATGTCTGAAGCCGCCAGCAACAAGAAGAAGTTTCTGTTCGTCAACCGCAAGGCGCCGTACGGCACCATCTACGCGCTGGAATCCCTGGAAGTGGTGCTGATCGGAGCCGCGTTCGAGCAGGACGTCAGCCTCGCATTCCTTGACGACGGCGTATTCCAGCTGCTCGACGGGCAAAGCACGTCCGGAATCGGCATGAAGAACTTTTCCAAGACCTACAAGGCGCTCGGCGATTTCGAGATTCGCAAGCTCTACGTCGAGCGCGAGTCGCTCGAGGAGCGCGGCCTGAACCTCGAGAACCTGATGCCGATTACCTACGAGGACGAGGACGACGACTACGCCGAAAAGCCCTCGATCAAGCTGGTCGACCGCCGCGAGATGGCGCGGCTGATCGCCGACAACGACGTGATCCTGAGCTTCTGAGGAACCATTCATGGCAACGCTGCACACCATCAACAAATCCCCGTTCGAGCGCGCATCGATGGCGAGCTGTTTCGCCCATCTGATGGAAGGCGACGCCGTCCTGCTGATCGAGGACGGTGTGGTCGGCGCGCGCAAGGGAACCGGCTTCGCGGCGACGCTGCAGCAGCGGCGGGCCGGCTGCGCGATCTACGTTCTCGGGCCGGACCTCTCCGCCCGCGGCATGACGCCGGCGGATCTGATCGAAGGCATCGAGGTCGTCGACTACGGCGGCTTCGTCGAACTTGCGGCGCACAATGCCCGCGTCTGCAACTGGCTCTGATTCAAGATAGTCGCGGCAACAACGCCAATTCAGGAGAGTGGAATGTCGACAGCAACGGGATACGATTTCAACGGAGCGGTGATCGCCCACGACGAGGAGGGTTATCTTTCCGACATCGGCGAGTGGACGCCAGATCTCGCGCTGCAGATCGCCAAGAGCGAGAGCATCGAGCTCACCCCAGAACACTGGGAGGTCGTCAACTTCCTGCGCAGCTACTACGAGGAATACCAGATCGCGCCGGCGGTCCGTATGCTGGTCAAGGAAATGACGAAGCGGTACGGCAAGGAAAGGGGCGACCAGAAGTATCTCTACTCGCTGTTCCCCTACGGTCCCGCCAAGCAGGCCTGCAAGATCGCCGGGCTGCCGAAGCCGACCGGCTGCGTCTGAGGCCCCGGCAACGGTTCTACGGTTTGGTGCAAACCTGAGACAAGGGAGGGGAAAGTGGCAACCACGATCTACGCAATTCTGTTCTACGCCGCGACGCTCCTCCTCGTCTTCGGGCTCGGCTATCGCGTCTGGCAATATGCGACGACGCCGGCGCCGCTGAAGATACCCACGACTCCGGCGCCGCTGACGCAGGGCGGCGCGGCGCTCCGCGTGCTGCGCGAAGTCACGATCTTCCAGAGCCTGTTCAAGGCCAACAAGTGGATCTGGCTGTTCGGCTGGATCTTCCACGTCGCGCTGGCTGTCGTGCTGCTGCGCCATCTGCGCTACTTCCTCGAGCCGGTCCCCGCCGTGGTGATGCTGATCCAGCCGATCGGCGTCCTTGCCGGCTTTGCCCTTGTCGCCGCCCTGGTCGCGCTGTGGGGGCGGCGCCTCCTGGTCGCGCGCATCCGCTACATCAGCGGCCCGTCGGATCATCTGATGCTGCTGCTGATCATCGCCATCGGGGTCAGCGGGCTGGCGATGAAGTTCGTGTCGCGCACCGACATCGTGGCGGTGAAGGCCTTCTTTCTCGGCCTGGTCTACCTCGACTGGCGACCCCTTCCCGACGACCCGATCCTCCTGGTCCATCTGGCGCTGGTCGCGGCCCTGATGATGATTTTCCCGTTTTCCAAGCTTCTGCACGCCCCCGGCGTGTTCTTCAGCCCGACGCGCAACCAGGCAGACGATTCCCGCGAACGACGCCATGTCCCGCCTGCGCGGCTCGGCGCCGCGGCGCGCGGCAACTAGGAGCCACGGCATGGCAGGAGCAATCACCGACATCATGCGTGGCGACGGCGCCCACGGTGATCCGCTCGAAATCCCGGAGCTCGCCTGCAGCGCGATGGCCGGGTCGAAGCCCTATGTCGCCGCGCCCACCCACCAGGAACCGCTGGGCTTCCCCGGGGAGCTGGTCGAGGACTGGAAGGACAAGGCCGTCACGCGGCTCGGCGAGCTGGTCAAGGGCTCGCGCGCGCTTCGCGTCTATCTCGACTCCTGCGTCAAATGCGGCGCCTGCACCGACAAGTGCCACTATTTCCTCGGCACCGGCGATCCCAAGAACATGCCGGCGGCGCGCCAGGACCTGCTGCGCAAGGTCTACCGCCGCTACTACACCTGGGGCGGAAAGTACCTGCCCTGGCTGGTCGGCGCGGAAGACCTCACCGAGGAAGTGCTGGACGACTGGTACAGCTACTTCCATCAGTGCTCGCAGTGCCGGCGCTGTTCGGTGTTCTGCCCCTACGGCATCGACACCGCCGAAATCTCCATGGCCGCGCGCGACATCATGGACACCATCGGCAAGGGGCAGAAATATTCGAACGAGATCATCGGCAAGGTCTTCAAGATCGGCAACAACCTCGGCCTGCCGCCGAAGGCGCTGAAGGCGACCCTGGAGGGTCTCGAGGACGACATCGAGGAGGAAACCGGCGTCCGGGTTCGGCTGCCGCTCGACGAGGCGGGAGCCGACATCCTGCTGGTGACGCCGAGCGCCGATTTCTTCGCCTCCCCCCACATCGAAGGCCTGATCGGCTACGCCAAGGTGCTGCATGAAGCGGGCGTCAGCTGGACCTTCAGCTCGTACGCCTCGGAAGCGGCGAATTTCGGGATGTTCGTCGGTTCCTACGACAACATGCAGAAGGTCGCGCTGCGGATCCGCAAGGCCGCCGAGGATCTCGGCGTCAAGCGCCTGGTGTTCGGCGAATGCGGCCACGCCTGGCGGATCGCCTACAGCTTTCTCGACACCATCGCGGGGCCGCTCGAATTCCTCGACCGCTCCTTCCCGGTGCCGCAGCACATCTGCGAGTTCACCTGGGACCTGATCGAGCGAGGAAAGCTGCGGTTCGACAAGTCGAAGAACGACGCCTTCCGCTTGACGTTCCACGACTCGTGCAACGTCGCGCGCGCGTCCCGCATGGGCGACAAGCCGGGCGGACAATTCGAAATCCCGCGGGCGGTTCTTCGCGCGGTTTGCAATCACTTCTTCGACATGGCGCCGGACACGATTGGCGAAAGCACGCTGTGCTGCGGCGGCGGCGGCGGCCTGCTCACCGACGAACTGATGGATATCCGCACCAAGGGCGCCCAGCCGCGCATGCGCGCGCTTCAGGAAGTGGCCGACGACCACGGCGTGACGCACATGGCGGCGATCTGCGCGATCTGCAAGGCGCAGTTCTCGAAGATCCTGCCGAAATACGGGTTCGACATGGAATCGATCGTCGGCGTTCACCAGATGGTTTCGAACGCGATCATCCTGACCGGCTCCGTTCAAGCCAGCGAATTGGACGCCAAACAAGAAGCCGAGGCGACGGCTCTCTGAGGGGGAACGATGACGGGTAAAGCAACGGAAGTCAGAAAGCTCACGTTCCGCCGGTTCGAGAGCGGCCAGACCATGTGGCAATGGGACGACCTGACCGAGAAAATCTTCCAGGCCGACCACAGCTACAAGTGCCCGACCTATGTCCACCGCACGCCGCCGTGCCAGGGCAGCTGCCCGTCCGGGCACGACATCCGCGGCTGGCTCGCGATCGCGCGCGGCATGGACAAGCCTCCGGTGGCCGGCATGGCCTGGCAGGAATACGCCTTCCAGAAGATGCTCGAGGCGAATCCCTTCCCGTCGGTGATGGGCCGGGTCTGCCCCGCCCCGTGCGAGGACGGCTGCAATCGCAACGAGGTTGACGATTTCGTCGGCATCAATGCCGTCGAGCAAGATGTCGGCGACTGGGCCATCGAGCACAAGCTCGCGCCGCTGGCCGCGCCGGAACTGGGAACCAAGCGGGTCGCCGTCGTCGGCGGCGGTCCGGCCGGTCTTTCGGCTGCGTATTTTCTCCGCCGCAAGGGAATTGGCGTCGTCATCTTCGAATCCCACGACCAGCTGGGCGGCATGATGCGGTTCGGCATTCCGGGCTACCGCACGCCGCGGGACATGCTCGACGCCGAGATCGCGCGCATCCTGGCGCTGGGCGGCATCGAGACCCGCCTTGGAACGCGGGTCGGCCGAGACATTTCCATGGAGGATCTCGAACGCGACTTCGACGCGGTCTTCTGGGCCATCGGCGCGCAGAAGGGCCGGCCCCTGCCCGTCCCCGGCGGCAACCTGGAAAACTGCCTGACCGGTGTCGAATTCCTCGATGCCTTCAACCGCGGCTGGGTATTCTCGACGGCGAAGCGCATCGTCGTCGTCGGCGGCGGCGACACCTCGATCGACGTGGCCTCCGTCGCCCGCCGGCTCGGACACATCGCCCGCAGCCACGACCACGACACCAAGTCCGCGGCCACCTTCGGCCACACCGCCGAGGACGTCGCCGGGGCCTTGCAGCGCGAGGGCGTCAAGGCGGTTCTCACCTCGCTGTTCCCGCTCGACAAGATGACGGCGGCCGCGCGCGAGCGGGAGGATGCGGCGCGCGAAGGCATCGAGATCAAGGGCGGCGTCATGCCGCTCGAGGTGATCGGCGACGACAACGGACTGGTCCGGGCGTTGCGGGTGTGCGAGTGCACCATGAAGGGCATGAGTCCGCGGCCGATCGACGGCACCGAATACGAGATCGAATGCGACATGATCATCTCGGCGATCGGCCAGATGGCCGATCTCGCGGAGGGTCTCGAGCGCCTCGACAGCGGACGCGGTTCGATCGCCATCAACCCGGTCTACCAGGTGCAGAAGATGCCGAAGCACTTCGCCGGCGGCGATGCCCTGCGCCCGCATCTGCTGACGACCGCGATCGGCCACGGCCGCGTCGCCGCGGAAACCATCGGCGAGTTTCTGAAAGGCCAGCTCGGTGAACGTCGTCCCAAGGTCGACACGCATCACTTCGACCTGCTCGCGGAGCTGCACAACAGGGGTATGGATCCCGCGCCCTACGACCACCAGCAGAAGACCGGCACCTCATCGAGCAAGTTCGCCGTTCACAACTACGAAGATCGCGGCAGCACCCAGATCATCCCGCACGATGCCCTGTTCAAGGGCCATTTCTCGCACATCGAGCGCGCGCGCCGCGAAGAGCGGCACGTCCACGCGGATTCCGTGCTCGGCGATTTCCAGGAGCGCATCGTCGGGTTGACCGAACAGCAGGCCCGCAAGGAAGGCGAGCGCTGCATGAGCTGCGGGCTCTGCTTCGAATGCGACAACTGCGTCATCTATTGTCCGCAGACGGCGGTGGAGCGCGTGCCGAAGAACGAGCGCGCCGTCGGCCGTTATGTCTATACCGACTACAAGAAATGCATCGGCTGCCACATCTGCATGGACGTCTGCCCGACCGGCTACATCCAGATGGGTCTCGGGGAGTAGCCGGATGCTGCGCGCAATCGTCATCGCGCTGATGCTCACGGGCACGATCCTCGGATCGTGGCCCGGCGGCGCGGCGGCGCAGGCGCAGCAGTTCGTCGACGCCGGCCGCACGCCGGTCCCAAGCCCTCCCAAGGGCCAAGGGGATCATTGCGTTCGCGATACCGACTTCATGCGCCGCTACCACATGACCATGCTGAAGCAGCAGCGCGATGCGACCGTGCACCTCGGGATACGGACGAAGGAATTCAGCCTGGCGAACTGCGTCACCTGCCATGCCGTGGCCGGCGCCGACGGCAAGCCGGTCAGCTACGACGATCCCAGGCATTTCTGCCGGTCCTGCCACACCTATGCGGCGGTTTCGCTCGACTGCTTCGAATGCCATGCCTCGCGCCCTGCCGCAAATCCGAAGGCCGCGGACGCCGGGCCCGACGACCGCGAAGTGACGGCGCTCGCCGACTACCTGCGCGAGGCCAGGCCATGACAACGAGCCCCGACAAGCGGACACCTTCGTGCGAAGCCGACCGGCGCTCATTCCTGCGCGGAGCGGGTGGCTTCCTCACCACCATGCTCGCGCCCGGTGTCACGCTGTACGCGTTCGGAGCCAGGCACGCAGCCGCCCGCGCACCGGACGTGCCGGCGTCCGCGGCGGTTCGCTGGGGGCTCCTGATCGACCTCAACAAATGCCCGAGCGGCTGCGATCTCTGCGTCAGGACTTGCCGCGAGGAAAACGGCTGGAACGGCTCGGGCCACGCCGAGACCGACGCGCAATGGATTCGCAAGGTCACGCTGCGCGACCCCAGGAGCGGCGCGCGGCGCGAGCTCCCGGTGATGTGCCAGCACTGCGAGGCGCCGCCCTGCGTCGACGTCTGCCCGACCGGCGCCTCGTTCAAGCG